>JAKABC010000065.1 GCA_021802025.1 Actinomycetes bacterium | reverse complement strand
CCTGACCCTGAAGGGCCTCACCTACGCGCCCACCGGGGCCCTGCTCGCCGCGCCGACGACCTCGCTGCCCGAGGTGATCGGCGGGGGGCGCAACTGGGACTACCGCTACACCTGGGTGCGCGACGCCTCGTTCACGTTGCGCGCGATGCACGCCCTGGGCTTCGACTCCGAGGCCGACGACTTCCTCGCCTTCTTGGGCGACGTCCTCGAGCCCCGCGGCGAGTCCGGACGGGCCGCGGCCCGCAACCGCCGTCAGCTCAACGTCCTCTACCCCGTCGACGACGGCTCCCACCCGGCCGAGGGCGAGCTCGACCACCTCTCGGGCTACGGGGGCAGCCGGCCCGTGCGCGTCGGCAACGGCGCGGTCGACCAACTCCAGCTGGACATCCTGGGCGCGCTGGTGGACTGCGTCTTCGAGCACACCCGGTCGCGCGACTCGCTGAGCGAGCGGTCCTGGCGCATCGTGGTCCAGGCCGTCGAGGCCGTCCTCGAATCGTGGAAGGAGCCCGACCACGGCATCTGGGAGGTCCGCGGCGAGGCGCAGCACTTCACCTTCTCCAAGGTCATGTGCTGGGTGGCCTGTGACCGCGGGGCCCGCCTGGCGACGCTGCGCGGCGAGCACGAGCGCGCCGCGTCGTGGTGGGCCGTGGCCCGCGAGATCCACGCCGACGTCTGCGAGAAGGGGGTGAGCGACCGGGGCTACTTCGCCCAGACCTACGGCAGCGACGAGGTGGACGGATCGCTGCTGCTCATCCCGATGATGGGCTTCTTGCCCGGTGGCGACCCGCGCGTGCGCCGGACCGTCTTCGCGATCGCCGACGAGCTGGGTGACGGGGCCTTCGTCAAGCGCTACGCCACCGACCGGACCGACGACGGCCTCGACGGCGAGGCTGAGGGGACCTTCACCGTCTGCTCCTTCTGGATGGTCTCGGCGCTCGTGGAGATCGGCGAACTCGACCTCGCCCGGGCCCACTGCGAGAAGCTGGTCAGCGCGGCGAGCCAGCTCGGCCTCTACGGCGAGGAGCTCGACCCGCTGACCCTGCGCCACCTGGGCAACTTCCCCCAGGCGCTCACCCACCTCTCGCTCATCAACGCCGTCTTGCACGTGATCGAGGCCGACCAGCGCGGCAACGACCCCCAGAACCTCGTCGCCGGTTCGCCGAGTTGGTGGCACGCGGCCGGCGCCGACGACCGCCCGGGCACCCTGGGGGCCTGATGGACGAGGCGCGAGGACGAGGACGGCCGTGACGCCGCGCCCGGACGTCGTCCCACCCCCGACGAACGAGCCCCGGGCGGACCTCGTGGTGGTGGCCAATCGCCTGCCCGTCCAGCCCGACGCCGAGGCCGGGGTTAACGGCTGGCGGCCCAGTCCGGGCGGACTGGTCTCGGCGCTCACCTCGGTCCTGCAGCGGGGCAACGGCCTGTGGATCGGCTGGCCCGGGACCTCCCAGCACCGCCACGTCCCCGACTACTACGAGGGGATCCGCCTGCGGGCCGTGCCGATCTCGAGCGAGGAGTACGAGACCTTCTACCTGGGCTTCTCCAACGCCACGCTCTGGCCCCTCTACCACGACGCCATCCGCCCGCCGGCCTTCCACCGCACGTGGTGGCAGAGCTACGCCCGGGTGAACCGCCGTTTCGCCGACGTTGTCGCCGAGGCGGCCGCGCCGGGGGCGACCGTGTGGGTTCACGACTACCAGCTCCAGCTCGTCCCGCGGATGGTCCGCGAGCGCCGGCCCGACGTGCGGGTGGGCTTTTTCATGCACATCCCGTTCCCGCCGCTCGAGCTGTTCAACCAGCTCCCGTGGCGTCGCGAGATCGTCGAGGGACTGCTCGGGGCCGACCTGGTGGGGTTCCAGACCCGCCAGTCGGCCGCCAACTTCTCACGCCTGGCCCGTCGGCTCACCGCCGCCGACGGCACCGACGCGCTCGTGCACTACGAGGGTCGGCGGGTGCGCACCGGGGCCTTCCCGATCACCGCCGACGTGGCCCGCTTCGCCGCCGCGGCCCAGGACCCGGCGGTGCGCGCCCGAGCCAAGGAGATCCGTCAAGACCTGGGCGATCCCGAGGTCATCCTGCTCGGGGTCGACCGGCTCGACTACACCAAGGGCATCCAGCAGCGGGCCAAGGCGCTCGCCGAGCTCTACGCCGACCACTCCCTCGACCCCGAGCACCACGTGATGGTCCAGATCGCGGTGCCCTCGCGCGAGAGCGACGCCCACTACGAGCGCGAGCGCCACGAGCTCGAGCAGGTCGTCAGCCAGGTCAACGGCGACTACGGCCTCGTGGGACGGCCGGTCATCCACTACCTCCACCAGAACATGCCCTTCGACGAGCTGGTCGCGCTCTACCTCGCCGCCGACGTCATGCTCGTGACGCCCTTCCGCGACGGGATGAACCTCGTCGCCAAGGAGTACGTCACGTGCCGGACCGACCTGACGGGTCGGCTCATCCTCTCGGAGTTCGCCGGGGCGGCGACCGAGCTGCGCGGCGCGTTCATCGTGAACCCCCACGACCTCGAGGGGGTCAAAGAGGCCATCCGCTCGGCCGTGCGCGCGGGCCCGCGCGAGGAGCGAGAGCGCATGGCCCGGCTGCGCCGCCAGACGATGCGCCGCGACGTCTACGACTGGGCGACGACCTTCCTCGGCGCGCTCGAGTCCAACTAGAGCTCGAGCTCGGCGATCAGGTCGCGCACCGAGTCGACCACCCGGGTGGGCTGGTAGGGCGCGCCCGCCAGGTCGGCCCGGGTGGCCACCCCCGAGAGCACCAGGATCGTCGGGATCCCCGCCTCGGTGCCGGCGCGCACGTCGGTGTCCATCCGGTCACCCACGAGGACCGTCTCGGCCGAGTGCGCCCCCAGGATCGCCAGGGCGTCACGGATCATCACCGCGTTGGGCTTGCCCACGACGTAGGGGGCGACCCCGGTGGCGCGCTCGATGAGGGCCGTGAGCGCCCCGCAGCCCGGCAGGGCCCCGTCGGGGGTCGTGCCCGTCGGCTCGGGGTTGGTCGCGACGAAGGCGCTGCCCGCGTCGATGAGGCGCACGGCCCGGGTGATGGCCTCGAAGTCGTAGGTCCACGTCTCGCCCACGACCACGTAGTCGGGGTCGATTGGATTTTCCGGGTAGTCGAGCTCGGCGAGGGCCTCGTGCATCGCCGGCTCGCCGATCACGAAGGCGCTGCCGGCGGGGCGCTGGTCGACGACGAAGCGGGCCGTCGCCAGCGCGGCCGTCCAGAGCCGCTCACGCTCGACCGCCACCCCGTGAATCGAGAGCGTCTCGCAGATCTGGCGGGGCGTGAACAGGGAGTTGTTGGTGAGGACGAGGAACTCCCGGCCGGTGGCGCGCAGCCGGGCTAAGAAGTCGGCGGCCCCGTCGACCTGGTGGCCGGCGTCGATGAGGACCCCGTCCATGTCGCAGAGCCAGAAGTGGGCGTGGGTCACGCCCCCAGTCTCCCACGGACGAGCCGCCGCCCCGGTCCGACGGCAAGGGTGTCGGACCGGGGCGGCGGGGGAGGGGAGGACTAGTTCTTGTGGTCGCCGCCGCGGTGTGAACCGTGTCCGTTACCCATCAGGGCGCCGAGGGCGGGCCCGAGGGGGCCCCAGCCCTCCCCGTGACCGAGCACGATGAACTGGGCGTCGATGGTGGGCGAGGTCGAGGTACTGGTCGCGTCGGGCACGCCGGCCACGACGACGCGCTCACCGCTCGTGAAGGTGACCGACGAGCTGGCGACGAGCTGGCGCATGTCGTACACCTGGGTGGTCGACTCGACGACGACGGTCGTGGTCGTCCCGTCGCGGCTGATCGTGAAGGTGCCCGAGCCGACGCTCTGGATAGTCCCGCGCACCACGAGGGGGCGAATCCTGATCGAGGCGGCGGTGGTCGGGGCGCCGGTGGCCGTCGTGATCCAGACGTGCTCGCCGACCCCGAGGTCCGTCGAGGGAACCGTGGTGGCGCCCTCGGTGTAGGTGGTCGACGAGGTCAGCGTGTAGGTCGTGCCCGCGCCGTGGTCGCCACCGATGGTGACCGAGACGCCCGGCGTGACGGCCGTGACGACGCCCGAGGCCCGACCCGAGTCGGTCCCGTTCGACTGACCTGACTGGTCCGACTGCTCGGGCGCGCCCACCGCGATCGTGACGGCGTCGAGGATCGTGCCTGTGGAGTCGATCGTGCCCGTGGCGTCGATCGCCTCACCCGGGGTGATCGCGCTGAGCGACGAGGTCTGCCCACCGTCGGTGACGACGGTCGAGGCACCGGCCTGAATGGTGCGGGTGAAGCCCTCCGAGTCGATGATCGTGACCGTGGAACCCGTGACCGAGAGCACGAGGCCGTGGATCTCGACCAGGTCGATGTTGACCGAGGTGGCCGTGGTCGGCGCACCAGCGGCGGTCTGGACCTCGACGCGGTCACCGACGACGAGCAGCGCCGCGGTGGCGCTCTGGCCGTCGAGGGTGTAGGTCGTCGTGGGGCTGATCGTGTAGGTCGTGCTCACGCCACCGGGGGTCTCCACGGTGATCGACGTGGTGGTCACGGCCATCACGTAACCCGAGGCGTTGCCGCCCTGGTCGTTCGCGTGGCTGTGGGCGTCAGCGCCGGCCACCGTGGCGAGGCCGAGCCCGAGGCCGGCCGTCACCGCGAGGGCGGCCAGCGACCGGCCGACTACTGCGGGGGTTGAATGCTTCATCACTCTTCTCCTTGGTCCGTCCTCTCGGACCCTGCAACTATGTCCGGTGGAGTTTGGAATCCGATGAGAGACGCCTGTGCGTAGGCTGACAAAGCGGCCCGTAGTCTGGGAATTGTCCTAGAGGAGGTCCGATGCCCGCACTCACCCCGGAGGACTGGACGGTCCTCGCGCGCCTGGAGACCGTCGCCGAGCCCGGCGAGGAACGGCCGGTCGCGACCGTGACGACGGCCCCGCGCGGGGTCGAGGGCGAGGGCTTCCCGGTCCGGCGGGCCTTCGCCGGCCACTCACTGGCGGCTCTCGATCCGTTCGTGCACATGGACCAGATGGGCGAGGTCGACTATGCGCCGGGCGAGCCCAAGGGCACCCCGTGGCACCCGCACCGGGGCTTCGAGACCGTGACCTACATGATCGACGGAACCTTCCAGCACCAGGACTCCCACGGCGGGGGCGGACTCATCACCAACGGCTCGACCCAGTGGATGACGGCCGGCCGGGGGATCTTGCACATCGAGACGCCCCCCGAGGACCTGGTCGAGTCGGGCGGGCTCTTCCACGGGATCCAGCTCTGGGTCAACCTGCCGGCCAAGGAGAAGATGATCCCGCCGGCCTACCAGAGCCTCGAGGCCGCCGACGTCGCGCTCGTCGCCTCGCCCGACGCGACGGCCCTGGTGCGCGTCGTCGCCGGCGCGGTCGGCCCCCACCGGGGCCCCGGTTCGACCCACACGCCCATGACGATGGCCCACGTGACCCTGACCCCGGGCGCGCAGCTCGACCTGCCCTGGGACCCCGAGTTCAACGCTCTCGTCTACGTGTTGGCCGGCCGGGGCGCGGTGGGCTCGCAGCGCCGGCCCGTCGCGATGGGTCAGCTCGCGAGCTTCGGGCGCGGCCGGTGGCTGCGCCTCACCGCCGACGCCACCGGCGACGGCCCCGACGGCCGGCTCGAGGTCCTGGTGCTCGGCGGCCGGCCGATCGGCGAACCGGTCGAGCACTACGGGCCCTTCGTGATGAACACCCGCGCCGAGATCGCCCAGGCCCTTGAGGACTACCAGCGAGGTCGCCTCGGCGTGATCCCGCCGGGGGCTCTCATGCCCCACGTCGCGCGTGCGCGACGCGGACCCGACGCCTAGCGCGCCGGGCGCGCGCGAGCCTAGGTTGGGGACAGGAGGCACCGATGAACGACGGCAGCATCTTCGAGCAGATCGAGCGACTCTCGGGCGAGGAGTTGTCCCTCGAGGAGGCTCATCCAGGCCGGGCCATGAGCGAGGCTGAGCGGACGCGTCTACGCGAGATCGAGGTCCAGCTCGACCAGTGCTACGACCTGTTGCGCCAGCGTCGCGCGCGACGGGCGGCCGGGCTCGATCCGGACGAGGCGACCGTGCGCAGTGAGACGACCGTGGAGGGCTACCTCCAGTAGCTCGGTAGGGTGGGTCGATGGACCTCGGACTGGCGGGGCGGGCCTACCTGATCACCGGCGGGACCGACGGGCTCGGACTGGCGCTCGCCCAGACCCTCCTCAATGAGGGCGCCCGGGTCGCGGTGTGCGGACGTGACGAGGGACGGCTCGCGCGCGCCCAGTCACGACTCGGCCCCGACGCCCTGTGCGTGCGCGCCGACGTCACCGCACCCGCGGATATGGTCGCCTTCGTCGAGGCCGCACGCGAGCGCTTCGGTCGGATAGACGGACTCGTCAACAACGCCGGTCGCACGGCCGGGGGAGCGGTCGCCGACTCGAGCGACGACGCCTGGCGCGAGGACCTGGAACTGAAGGTGGTCGCCGCGGTGCGCCTCGCGCGGATGTGCCTCGATGACCTCGCCGCAACCGGCGGGTCGGTGCTCAATGTGCTTACGATCATGGCCCGCACGCCACCGGCGGAGTCGACGCCGACCGCGGCCAGCCGAGCGGCCGGGCTGGCCCTGACCAAGGCGCTGAGCCACGAGGCGGGCCCGCGTGGCGTGCGCGCCAACGCCGTGCTGGTGGGTCTCGTCGAGTCGGGTCAGTGGGAGCGGCGCGCCGTCCAGGCCGGAAGGTCGAGCGACGACCTCTACCGTGAGTTGGCGGCCAACCGGCCCATCGCCCTGAGACGGGTCGGCCGGGCCGAGGAGTTCGCCGACGTGGCCGCATTCTTGCTCTCGCCGCGTGCGAGCTACGTGACCGGGGTGGGGCTCGCCGTCGACGGAGGGCTCTCGCCCGCGATCTAGTCGGCCTCGAGCAGCTCGGTCGCGCGCCGGACGAGCTCGTCGATGAGGTAGGGCTTCGCGAGGAAGGCCGTCGGAGCGCCGATCGACACCTCGCGCACAATTTCCTCGCTGGGGTAGCCCGAGGTGAAGAGGAAGCGCGTCGCGGGCTGGTCCCGGCTGAGCCGTGCGGCCAGCTCGAGCCCGTTGACCCGCGGCATGGAGACGTCACTCACCACCAGGTCGACGGTGCCGAGGGCGCGCGCGACCTCGAGGGCCTCGGCCCCGTCCCCGGCCTCGGCGACCTCGAAGCCCGCGTTGCTCAGCGCCCGCGCAACCAGGGCCCGCGCCTCAGCCAGGTCTTCGACGAGCAGGACCCGTACCGAGCGCGAGGGCCGCGTGGGCGCGGTCCGCGCGACTTTTGCTTCAGTGTCAACGGGCAAGTAGAGGTCGACGCGCGTGCCCTCGCCCGGGGCGCTTTGAATCTCGACCGACCCCCCACACTGGCTCGCGACGCCGTAGACGACGGCGAGACCCAGTCCGGCGGCGTGGTCCTTGGTGGAGAAGAACGGTTCGAGAGCACGCGCCCGCGTCGCCTCATCCATACCTGGACCGTTGTCGGTCACCGTGACGCGAAGGAAGTGTCGTGCATCGGTCGCGCCTAACCGCTCGGTCACGGTGGGGTCCGAATCGAGCGCCTCGGTCGTGACCGAGATTAGCCCGCCCGAGTGGCCGAGCGCCTCGCGGGCGTTCTCCAGCAGGCAGGTGACGGCCTGGGTGACCTGCGCCCGATCGACGAGGGCGGCCGGGAGTCGCGGCGCGAGGGCGAGGCTCACCGCGACCGACTCGTCGAGATCGCCCGACCAGGTCGCGACGAGCTCCCCGACGAGGCGGGTGAGGTCGAGGGATTCGAGTCGTCCGGTCGGAGTGGGCCCGAGGGCGAACAGGCGCCGGGAGATCGTCGCGGCGTGCTCGACGGCCGCGTCGATGCGCCGGGCCATCTCCACCGCGGTCGGGTCGGCGCCCGTCGCCAGGAGTGAGGCGTAGCCGCGCACGACGAGGAGTGCGTTGTTGAAGTCGTGGGCGACACCCGCGGCGAGCGTCGTGACGGCCTCCATCTTCTCGCTCTGGGCGGCGCGGCGCTCGAGGGTCCGTTGCTCGGTGACGTCGGCGAGCACGGCCACGTAGTGCGTGAGCTGGCCCGCGTCGTCACGGTACGGGGTGAGCGAGACGCGATCCCAGAAGGTCGAGCCGTCGGGGCGGTAGTGGAGAAGCTCGCCGGCGAAGGCGTGGCCCGCCTCCACGGCCGCACGCTGGGCGGCGACCACCGCCGGGTCCGACGCGGGACCGAGCAGCGCGCGCAGGTTGCGCCCGAGGAACGCGCCGTCGCGATACCCGGTGAGCGACTCGAAGCCGGGGCTTACGTAGAGCGCGGGGTAGGCGTCATCGCGTGCGTCGAACACGGCGACCCCCTCGGAGATGGCCGCGATGATCTGGTCGCGCTGTTCGAGCTCGCGCTGGGCCAGTCGGCGCCGCTGGTCGTCGATGATGCCCTGGTACGCACCGGAGAGGATGAGGGTGACGTCGCCGAGCACCGCCACGGTCTCGTCGCTGAACGCGTGGGGCTCGGGCGCGTAGAGCGTGAGGACCGCTCGCACGGACCCGTCGGCGTGGATGGGGAAGGAGGCGACTGAGCCGACCCGGTTCTCGCGGGCCCAGTCGTGCCAGGGTGCGACGTCGGGGTCGGTGGCAAAGGCGTTGTGCACGCGGGCTCGTCCCGTCGCGAGCGCTTGGATGGCCGGACCGCGCGAGAGGGGGTCGTCGGGGTCGAGGCGCAGGCCCGCTACGACCGGGGCCAGGCGGTCGCGGTCGATCCCGGCGGCGCCGACGATCTCGAGGCCCGACACGCCTACCGCACCGACCCAGGCCGCGCGGAACTGGCCGCCGAGGATCGCGAGCTCGCAGACCCGTTCGAAGAAGGTCGTGGGACTGTC
>JAKABC010000064.1 GCA_021802025.1 Actinomycetes bacterium | reverse complement strand
GAACTCGTCGCGCGCGGCGGCGATGTCCTCCACGGAGCGATCGAGGACGACCTCGACGCCCATCTCGATGATCCGGCCGACCTCGGCGTCGAGCACCTCTCGCGGTAGCCGGTAGGCGGGGATGCCGTAGCGCAGCATCCCCCCGAGCCGCGACGCGCCGTCGACCAGGGTCACGGCGTGGCCGGCGCGCCGCAGGTGGTAGGTGGCCGAGAGGCCGGCGGGACCGGCACCCACGACCAGGACCCGACGGCCCGAGTCGGGGCCCGACTCGGGCAGGCGCCAGCCGCGCGCGATGGCCGTGTCGCCGAGGAAGCGCTCGACGGCGTTGATGCCCACCGCCTCGTCCACGCGCACGCGGTTGCACGCCGTCTCACAGGGGTGGAAGCAGACCCGGCCCATGATCGCCGGCAGCGGGTTCTCCTCCACCAGGGTCGCCCAGGCCGCCGCGTAGTCGCCCGACTCCGCGTGGTAGAGCCAGCCCTGGATGTTCTCCCCGGCGGGACAGGCGTCGTTGCACGGGGGTAGTCGGTCGACGTAGACCGGTCGCTCAACGCGCCACGAGCCGGTGTGGTTGGCCCGGCTCGAGCCGACCGGAAGGGTGATCGCGAAGGGCCGCTCCATCACTCCTCCTCGGGGGCCAGCCCGTAGCGCACGATGTTCGCGTCGGCGAGGGCCTGGAGCCGGGCCACGAGGTCGGGCCGGCCCTCCCCGGCGAAGAGGTGGGCGAAGCGCCGTTGGGGGCGCAGGTACTCCTCGACCCCCACGCGCTGTCGGATGCGCCGCACGCCGGTCACGACGCCGTGCTCGGCCTCGAAGACCGGGAAGAAGCCGCTCTCGGCGGCGAGGCGCGCCAGACGCACCGTGTCGGCCGACGCGGCTCCCCAGCCCAGGGGGCAGGGGACGAGGACGTGCAGGTAGCGAGCCCCGCGCACGGTCATGGCGCGCTCGACCTTGCGCTCGAGGTCGTGGAGGTCCGCGACGGTGGCCGTCGCGACGTAGGGGATGTCGTGGGCCATGGCCAGGCGCGGCAGGTCCTTGCCCTGGCCGAAGACGTTGCCCGGGTCCGCGCCGAGCGCCTCGCTGGTGGCGGTGCGGGCGGCGGGGGGCGTCGCCGCCGACCTCTGGACACCGGTGTTCATGTAGCCCTCGTTGTCGTAGCAGATGAAGAGCACGTCGTCGTTGCGCTCGAACATCCCCGACAGCGTGCCGAAGCCGATGTCCACGGTCCCGCCGTCGCCGGCTTGACCTACGACGCGCACGTCGTCGCGACCCTTGGCGCGCATCGCCGCGGCCACACCCGTGGCGACGGCCGGGGCGTTGCCGAAGAGGGAGTGCAGCCACGCGATCCGCCAGGAGGTCTCGGGGTAGGGGGTCGAGAAGACCTCGAGACATCCCGTGGCGTTCACCGCGACCAGGCGACCCTGGGTGGCGCGCATCGCCGCGTCGAGCGCGTAGCGGGCGCCGAGGGCCTCGCCGCACCCCTGGCAGGCCCGATGGCCCGCGTCGAGCGAGTTGGTGCGCTCGGGACTCGCCTGGACCGTGCGGTCCGCGTCGGAGAGCAGCCGGTTCCCCACGGCGAAGCTCCCGACTTGGTAGAAGTGCACGCGGGTCTCGGTCATCGGTGGGCCCGCCCACCCGCGAGGTCGCGCAGCACGTTCTCGGCGAACGGCCCCGATCGGCGCGAGGCGGCCATGCGCGCGCGCTCGCGCGCCACGACGTCCTCGTCGAGGTTGAGAAAGCTGAGTCGGGGCAGCGTGCCCTGGGCCGAGCGCTCGAGGATCCCCTCGACGTCGCGCCGGGTGATGGGGCGCCCGCCGAGACCGGCCACCACGGTCGCGAGGTCCCCACCCGAGTCGGGTGAGGCCGTCGCCACGTCGGTGGCGAGCACCCCGCCCATGCCCAGGCTGAAGGCCTTCTCCACCACGACGACCCGACGGGCCCCGCGAAGGGCGTCGGCCACCGCTACGACGGGGAAGGGCCGGAACGCGGTCACCCCGAGCACCCCGACCCGTTCGCCGGCCCGGCGTCGGGCGTCGACGGCGTCTTTGATGGTGCCCAGCACCGAGCCCATCGCGACGATGACGGTCTCGGCGTCCTCGAGGCGGTAGGGGTGGAGGAGGCCGCCGCTGGCGCGGCCGGTGAGCGCGGCGAACTCCTCGGCCACGCTCGGGATCAACTCGAGCGCGTCGAGCTGGCGCAGGTGGGCGAGGTAGCGCACCTCCTCGAAGGCCTCGGGTCCGACCATCGCCCCGATCGAGACGGGATCGTCGGGGTCGAGGACCTGACGGGGCTCGTAGGGGGGGAGGAACGAGTCGACGACCGCCTGGTCGATCAGGTCGACCGCCTCCACGGCGTGGGTGAGGATGAAGCCGTCCATGCAGACCATCACGGGCACCGAGAGCGCCTCGGCGAGCCGGAAGGCCTGGACGTGGAGGTCGGCGGCCTCCTGGTTGGTCTCGGCGAAGAGCTGGATCCAGCCGGCGTCGCCCACGGCCATGGCGTCGCTGTGGTCGTTCCAGATGTTGATAGGCGCCCCGATGGCGCGGTTCGCGAGGGTCATCACGACCGGCAGGCCGAGGCCGGCCGCGTTGTAGACGGCCTCGATCATGAAGAGCAGGCCCTGACTGGCCGTGGCCGTGTAGGTCCGGGCCCCCGCCGCCGACGCCCCGATCGAGACCGACATGGCCGCGTACTCCGACTCGACGTTGATGAACTCGCAGGGCGAGAGCCGACCGTCCTTCACCATCGCCCCGATGGCCTCGATGATGTGGGTCTGGGGCGAGATCGGATAGGCGCACACGACCTCGGGCCGACAGAGCGCGACCGTCTCGGCGATGGCGCGCGAGCCCTCAAGCTGTTGGAGCACGCTGGGCCTCCTTGAGGTCGCGGACGAGGTCGAAGGCCGCGCTCGCGGCCGCCACGTTGCGCTCGGCGACCTCGCGGGTGAAGCGGTGGCGCAGGGCTCGGGCCAGCGCCTCGAGAGGCAGTTCGCCGGTCAAAGCGCACCAGGCGCCGAGCAGGGGCACGTTGGGCACCGCGCGGCCCACGTGGGCGAGGGCCAGCTCGGTGGCCGCGCACGCGGCGGCGTGGCCGTCGGGCAGGGCGGCGAGCGTGTCGTCGAGACCGAGTTCGCCGAGGGCCAGCGACGTGTTCACCAGGACGTAGCCCGTCGGGCTGAGCCCCCCGAAGAGGTCGACGTGGTGCACCAGGGTGACGTCTTGGACGATGACGGCGTCGGGGGCGTCGATCGGTTCGCGGGTGCGGATCTCGTGATCGTCGATCCGACAGTAGGAGACGACCGGGGCCCCGGTGCGCTCGGAGCCGAAGCTGGGGAAGGCCTGGGCGTGGCGTCCTTGGTCGAAGGCGGCGACGGCCAGCAGTTCGGCGGCGGTGACGACGCCCTGACCCCCGCGACCGTGGATCCGCACCTGGAACATGGCTCGCCTCGCTTCGCCCCCCACGGTGACGGTACCGTCGTCTTAGGGCCCGCGGCGGGGGACGATGGTCCTTAGTGGCCTTGGTCCCCCGCGCCCGGACGAACCCGAGCGCGTACGTTGACCGTCCCGGGCTCACGTGGGAGTATCTCTCGCGATGGTTGACCCCACGTGGTGCCGACCCGACGGCGTGCGCCCGAGCGCAGAGCGACCGCTCGCGCTCACGGTGCGTGCGGCGGACCCGTCGTGGCCGTGAGCGCCGTGACCGGCGCCGGGGACCTCGTGGTCCGACGCCTCGACGCGTCGACCTGGGACGCCTTCGCCGACCTCGTCGAGCGCAACAACGGGATCTACGGGGGGTGCTGGTGCGCCCCCAACCACGTCGAGTACGTCCGCGGGGTCTCGGACCCGCGCACCCTCAAAGAGGGTCTGGTGCGCGCGGGCCGAGCCCACGCCGCCCTCGTGCTCGACGGCGAGGGCCGCGCCCTGGGCTGGTGCCAGTACGGGGAGTCCGAGACGCTGCACCTCAAGCACGAGCGCGCCTACAACCAGGACCCGCCGCCGGCGGCGCGCTGGCGGGTGGGGTGCGTCTTCGTCGACAAGGCCCACCGGGGCCGGGGCGTCGCGCGCCGCGCCCTCGAGGGGGCGCTCGAGCAGATCGCCGCGGCCGGCGGGGGCCTCGTCGAGGCGATCCCCGAGACGACGGCCGGGCGGGTGGCCCAGGGCCGCTTCCTCTTCAGCGCGACCGTCGAGCTCTTCGAGAGCTACGGCTTCTCGCGGGGGCGCCAGGTCGGCAAGCACGCGTGGATCGTGAGCCGGTTCGTCGAGCCGGCGAAGAGGACCCGGGGGGGCTCGTGATGGACGCGCAGCTGAGAGAGATGGGGCCCGAACGGCTGGCCGAGTGGCTGCCCGGGATGTGGGCCGACTACCGGTCCTCGATCGTCGAGGCCGGCTTCTCCGAGGAGGCGGCCGACGCCAACGTGGCGCGCAACCGCGCCAGCCTCGCCAGCGGCGAGGGACTGGCCGAGGGGAACCACGTCTTTGACGTCGTCGTCGACGGAAGGCCGGTGGGGATCCTCTGGATCGGTCGCCCCGGGGGCGAGGGCGAGGGCGAGGGCGAGTACTACATCTACAACGTGGAGATCGAGGCGGCCGAGCGGGGCCGCGGCTACGGTCGACTCGCGATGGAACTGGCCGAGGCGTGGGTGCGCACGGCCGGTGGCTCGCGCATCGGGCTCAACGTATGGGGCAACAACACGGTCGCTCGCTCCCTCTACGCCTCGCTCGGGTACCGCGAGCTCGCCGTCTCGATGGCTAAGGACCTCGACGGTTAGGGGCGGGCGCGTCGTCACCCCCCTCGAGCGCCCGGGGATCGTGCGCCGACCCGAGAGACCCTCAGCGACGCTCGAGGCGCTCGTCGAGCAGTGCGCCGAGTCGCGCCACGGCGGGCGCATCGAGGGGACCCGGGGCGTTGATCCGGGCGACGACGAGACGCGGGGGGCCGATCCAGACGGGGCCGTGGCGCAAGGGTCGGTTGAGCACCAGGTGCGGCAGCGACGCGAGGTTCCACTCACCCCCGGTGACCGCGAGCGCCGCCTCGACCGGCACGCCTTCGCCGGTGAGCGCGCTGATCTCCTCGGCGAGCGCGGACACGGCCTCGGCCTCCGTGGTGCGGTCCGCGCCCCCGACCAGCAGTCGGGGTCGGCCGTTCGAGCTCGGGGTGGGCCGGTACTCGACGCGACCGGTCCACTCGCGCGATTCGACGACCCAGACGCCCGAGCGGGCGACGACGACGTGGTCGAGGGGCCGGCCCTCTCTCGTCGCGCGGTCGGATAGGACGTGGCTCCCCTCACCGAGGAGCTCTGCTAGGGCCCGGTCGGTCGGGTCGGTGGACGTCTCGCGTCGGCTGGTCGCGACCCGACGGCGAATCCTCGTCGCCCTGGCGCTGGTGCCCGTGCGGGGGGGTGCGACGACGCCCGACGGGGCCCCCTCGTCCGGGCCGCACGCGAGGCAGCGAACCGCGCCGGCGCCATCCAGCCAGGCCTGGTGGAGGTGGTCGAGGCGCGCGCCGCACGCGGCGCACACCCCACCCCAAATCGTCGGCTTGCGGACCCACCCCACGGGTGACCACGCTACGGGGCTCCTCGGCCCCACCTTGGGGCGTTTCGACCCCGAGAAGCCCGTAATCGACGGTCCTCGGGCAAGTTCGTAGGGTCGTTACGACTCCGCGCGGAGCGACGATGGCCCATCGAGGAGGGTTGCGCGACACCGCGCCGGTCGGGCCCCCACGACCAGCGACGACGACGAACGTGCTGGCGTCGTCGGCCCTCTCACCCCACGGCGTGAATCTGAGCCTGCCGTGGGGCTCACCGAGCGGACGGCGACGTGGGTCGGGTCTATCCGGTCCCCGGGGGGACGATGATGGTGCGCGTGGCGCGCACCGGCGGGTTCCGGCGACGTCGGGTCGTCCATCCCTGGCCCCCAGAGCCCGCCCCCACCCCCCGAGAGGGCCGAGTCGTCGACCGTTATGGAGCGCGGTGATCGTGCGGCGCACCGGGACGAGTGCGGGTGCACTCGGCGCGAGTGGGTCGACAACCCGAGATGGCCCCCGTTCACCCCCGTGGCGTCACCGTCGATGGGCCACGATCGCCTCGAGGGTCGGCCTCGGTGACGGGGTCCGGAGCGCCCCGCTCCCGGGAGGGCGGACGCGAGGGCGCGGGTCAGGCGAGCGGCCGGGCGTCACCTCCGCTCGCGCGAGGCGGCCGCCACGAACGCCTCCGCGATCTCGGGGGTAGCCGCGAGGTGCTGGTGCAGATAGCTCGCGAAGAGGTGGGGAGCCGCGAAGCCCGCGTGCGCCGTTCCGAACCTCCCCGAAACCACCATCGCGTCACCAGGGGGACTGAGCTCGGACCGGTGGTACTCGTGGGCCCGGATGGTCGTTCCCACCGGGCCGAAGACGCTACGGACCCGGGTCAGGGCGCTTCGGTATCCGAGTGTGAGCGTCTCGCTCATGCGAGCGTGGGCGTTGAGGACCCCGGCCATCGGTATCCCGTCGAGCGAATCGCATAGCCACAAGAGTCCGCCGCACTCGGCCCACGTCACGAGACCGGAGGCCACGCGAGAACGGACGTCCTGGAGGAGCGTCACGTTCTCGGCCAGCGCTGACGCGTAGATCTCCGGGAAGCCTCCCCCCGCGTACAAAGCATCACAGTCGTCCGGGAGCGTGGGCTCGCTGAGGGGATCGAACGTGACGAGCTCGGCGCCCGCGTGTCGGAGGGCGTCGAGATTCTCGGGGTAGACGAAGCTGAAGGCCGGTCCCGCGCAGACGGCGATGCGGCAGTGGCCGACCGTGGCGGCGGGGGTCAGTGGTTCGACCTGGCGCGCCGGAGCCGTGCGCGCCAGGTTCACGATGGCGGCAAGGTCAAGGGACGCGGCGACGACGTCGGCGAGCCGCGCGATGGACGAACGGATACGAGACGGGTCTTCTGCGACCGGAACCAGACCGAGGTGACGCTCGCGCCACACCAGACGCTCGTCTCGATAGAGTGCCCCCAGCACCGGGACTCCTAGCGGCTCGAGTGCCTCGCGTAGCAGTTCCTCGTGGCCCGCGCTCGCGACTCGATTGAGTACGACGCCGCGGACGGGGATCGTCGGGTCGAGATCGTTGAAGCCGTGCACGATCGCGGCGACCGACCCGCTCAGGGCCGACGCGTCGACAACGAGCACGACCGGCGCGTCGAGGAGGCGGCTGACTGCGGCGGTCGAGCCGTCGAGTCCGGGCACGCTGGATCCGTCGAAGAGCCCCATGACGCCTTCCACGACGAGGATGTCGGCGTCGTGGCCGGCGTCGGCCGCCAGGCCAGGGAGGAGGGCCTCTCCGGAGAGGTAGGCGTCAAGAGTGCGCGGTGGTCGACCCGTGGCCAAGGCGTGGTAACTCGGGTCGATGAAGTCGGGTCCGACCTTGGCCGAGGCCACGCGCAGGCCACGGGCGTGCAGCGCTCCCATGACGCCCGTGGCGACGGTCGTCTTGCCGACACCAGAGTGGGTACCGGCGATGACGACGCGGGGGCCGAGCTCTGGAATGAGCCGAGAGGCTAGCAGAGTCCCTCGGCCCATCGGTGAGAGTGGGTGGGGGAGCTCGCCAGGGAGGAGGTCGGGTTCACACGGTGCGCGGCGCCCCCTAGAGTTGTCGGTCTGAGACGGACAGTGGTCGGTGCAATCGTGGACGCGGCGTGTCACAGCCCCTCGGCGCCAGACTGCGGTGCGACCGTGGCGACTCGGGTGGTGCGCCTGGGCGACCTTGGTGCGAGGCGACATGGTGGGGCGGGGGGAAGCGTGGTGGGCCAACGACTCGGCGGTGGGCTCGCTTCGCCGATCGACTGTCCGTTGACGTGGTGTCACACGCCGGCGCGAATCGCGACGTCGCCCTGTCGACGGAGGTCGATGCTCCCCGACCCGGTATCCGCCCGTGAGCGCTCGGGAAGGTCCCCGCGGTGCCCGACCCGTCCCGCGAGAGTCGTGCGCGAGCCCGGGGGGCGCCCGTGACCGACGCACCCAGTGACGCGGACCGGCTCCACGCCGCGCTGGAGGCCGTACGGGGACTCGTCCCGTACCTGCGCTCCGTCATCGGCCAGGTCGAGCTGGCGCCCCCGGCGCGCGGCGTGCCCGAGGATGGGGTGTACGTCCACTGCGACGCGCTGATCGGGGACCCTGACTTCTTGCGGGCGCTCATCGTGCACAGTGGTCAGCAGATCGGTACCGATGACCCGGTGGTCGCGGCGTCACTCTTCGTGCAGAGTTACGCCTATCGGATCTTGACTTTGGCCATTGCCTGCGCCACGACGTACGGAGTCGTCCCAGACTCCAGCGCACGGAGCCTCGCCATCGCCCTCAAGTCCGGACGGGTGTCGGACGTCGCCTACCTCGAGCCTCGGGTGCGCGTGGTCGCGATACCGGGCGTACCCGTGTCGACGTCGCTGGTGGGCGAGGCGGGATCGGCCGCGCTCTTCGCGTCGGTGTACGAGTCCGCCCTCGACGGCCATCTGGTCCCCCTCGTCGAGTCGGTGCGCCAGGGGATCCGAGTCGGGGAACGACTGCTGTGGGGCAACGTCGCGGCGTCGATGGCCGTCGGCTTCCGTACGATGGAGGGGTGCCTCGGCGAGTGGGTCCAGACGCTGGGTGCCTACTTCGTCGAGCACGCTCCGGGCCGGCTCCAGGGTCTCGGGTCCTACATAGCGATCGAGGCGGGCGGGCGACGGGGGTGGTTCTGGGAGCGTACGAACTGCTGCCTCTACGACAGGCTTCCGGGCCGTCGTCGCTGCGCGGACTGCAGCCGAACCGAGACGGAGATCCGTCGTGCGGCCTACGTGGCGTCGCTCGAGGGGTCGTGACCGCGTCCCCGCCCGGCGGGGGGGCGGCGGCCACCGTGTTCGAGGTGGAGGGTGACGCGCTGAGCGGTGTGACGACGGGGTTCGTCGAGCAGCTCCTGGAGCGCG
>JAKABC010000063.1 GCA_021802025.1 Actinomycetes bacterium | reverse complement strand
GCCGCCGTGGCGAGGGTCGCGCACAAGAGAAGTGCCGATCCGGCCGAAGCGACGCGTCGCCACTGAGTACTTGCCATCGTGTGATGTCCCCCCTGATGAGTGTGTTGAGAAACGCTAGTTACCGCGTGGTACAGCCTTGCCCGGCGAGCGTAGGCCGTTCCGTGGTGCCGTGCAAGTCACCCCCGCTCTCGTGCGGCGCGACGCTGGCGCAGGAGGCGGATCGTGCCGGCGATGCCCAGGGGCGAGAACATCATCGTCACGATGAGCAGGGCCCCGAAGATGATGCCGTTGAGCTGGCTCGCGAGGTTTCCCTGGGGGTTGAGTCCGGTGTGGGCCACGAACCACGCGATGACGTTGGTCGAGTAGGCGTAGACGACGCCGCCGACGATCGCCCCCGATATCGTGCCGATCCCCCCGATCACGATCACGGCGAGGATGGTGATCGACAGGGCGAACCCGTAGGTCGCGGGCGAGACCGAGTTGTTGAGGAGCGTCCAGAGCGCCCCGCCGAGGGCGGCGTAGGCGGCGCTGACGACAAAGGCGATCACCCGCGTGCGCGGCAACGCCACGCCCACGAGCTCGGCGGCCACGTCGTTGTCGCGCACGAGGCGCATCGCCCGACCGGTGCGGCTGGCGAAGAGATTCGCCATGAAGAAGAAGGCGACCCCGGTGGTCACCATGACGATGTCGGTTAGCCAGAGCGTGTTGGTGGTGAGCGCGGTGGTGCCGGCGTGGAACAGGCTCGTGAGCCAGCGCGGCGCCGTGACCGTGTTGGGCAGCTGCAGCCCCGAGTCCCCGCCGGTCCAGCTGCTGAACGAGCTCAGGAAGGCCGGGAAGGCCACCGCGAAGGCGAGGGTCATGCCGGCGAGGTAGGGGCCACGCAGTCGCGTGGCCGGCAGGCCCAGCAACAGCCCGACGAGCGCGCCGACCACGACCGCGATCAGGAGGGTCACCACGATCGGGGTGGTCGCGTGGTGGTTGGCCCAGATGGCGGTGGCGAAGGCGCCGACCCCCATGAAGGCCCCGTTGCCGATCGAGATCTGTCCCGAGGCCCCCGTGAGGAACGACAGCCCCAGCAGCACGATCGCCATCGCGGCCCCGGTCGCCAGGTTGAAGTCCGTGGGTACCGAGAGGAAGGCCGTGGCGAAGATCACCACGTCAACGAGCACCACGGTGAGCATCGCGCGCGCGAGCGCCGGATGTTCGGTGCGCACGGCCGGCCACGAGCCGACCAGGCCCGCCCCGGCCGCGACGATGGCCACGACCACGACCGCCACCGCGTCGCTCGTGCGCGGGGCGAGGATGAGCGCGAGCACGACCGCCACCACGAGACCCCCCACGGCCAGCGCGCCGCGGCGCACGAGGGCGCTCATACGCGCCTCGCCGTGCTGCGCGTGAGGAGCCCGTTGGGTCGCACCATGAGCGACACGATCAGGATGCCCAGGGCCACGAGGATGATCGCGTTGGAGTTGAGGTAGTCGCCGACGAACTGGAGCACGACGCCCAGGACGATCCCCGAGGTGACCGCGCCCACCGGGCTGTCGAGCCCCCCGACGGCCGCGGCGATGAAGCCGAAGGCGAAGATGCCGTCCATCAGTTGCGGGGTGAGACCCGTGAAGAAGTTCGAGGCGACCAGGATGGCCGTCACGGCCCCGACGGCCGTCGAGAGCATCCAGCCCAGGGTGAGCATCCGGCCCACGCGCACGCCCAAGAGCCGCGAGACCTCGGGCGCGAGGGCCGAGGCGCGCAGCTGCAGGCCGATCCGGGTGAAGCGAAAGAGAGCCACGATGGCCCCCATGACCACGAGGGCGGTGACAACCTCGAACACGCTGAAGGGCGACAGGCCGAAGGGCTGGCCGGCGAGGCGCCAGTCGATGGGGGAGAAGGGGGCGGGCAGGCTGCGCGGAGTGGTCGACCAGATCGCCGCGGCGAAGGCCTCGAGGATGATCAGGTAGCCCACCATGACCACGATGGGGTTGATCTCGGGCTTGCCGTAGAGCGGGCGCACGAGGACCCGCTCGGTCAGTGCCCCGATGAAGAATGCCGCGACCAGGCACACCCCCACGCAGGCCCAGTAGGGCCAGTGGTAGGAGAGCAGCCCCATGCCGAGGTAGGTCGCGAACATCGGCATGGCGCCCTGGGCGAAGTTGAGCACGCGGGTCGCGCGCCAGACGAGCACGAGGCTCAGGGCAACCAGGCCGTAGATCGCGCCGTTGGTGAGTCCGCCGAGGATGTCGGTCACGACCCGTGACGTGAGGAAGCTATCCACTACTCCACCATCCCCAGGTAGTACTGACGGAGCCGCTCGTCGGCCGCGACCTCAGGGGCCGGCGCGTCGGCGACGACGGTGCCGACGTTCAACACCACGGCGTGGTGGGCGATGCGCAGCGCCGACGACGCGTTCTGCTCGACCAGCACGACCGTGAGGTCCCGCGACGTGCACAGCTCGGCGATGGTCGCCATCAGCTGGGCCGTTACGAGCGGGGCGAGGCCGAGGGAGGGTTCGTCGAGCAGGAGGACCGAGGGGCGGGCGATCAGCGCGCGGGCCATGGCGAGCATCTGGCGCTCCCCGCCCGAGAGCTTGGCCGCGTGCTGCTTGCGCCGCTGGCCGAGCACCGGGAAGGCCTCGTACTGCTGGGCGAGGCCCTCCTCGAGGGGCACCTTGGCCACGATGGCGCCCAGGCGGAGGTTCTCCTCGACGGTGAACTCGGCGATGACGCCGCGGCCCTCGGGCACGTGGCCGACCCCGAGGCGGGCGATGTCCTCGGTCCGCCGGTGGGTGAGGACCCGGTCGTCGAGCGACACGGTCCCGCTCTGGGGCGCGACGAGCCCACTGATCGTGCGCAGCAGCGTCGTCTTGCCGGCGCCGTTGGCGCCTAGGACCGCCGTGATCTTGCCGGTCTCGGCGCGCAGCGAGACGTCGCGCAGCGCGTAGACGGCCCCGAAGGCCACGGTCACTCGTTCGACCGTGATCACTCGCTCACCCCGAGGTAGGCCTCGATGACCGCGCGGTGTTCGCGCACCTCGCCCGGTGTGCCGGTGGCGATGACCTGGCCGAAGTCGAGCACGACCAGCCGGTCGACCAGGGGCATCACGAACTCCATGTTGTGCTCGACGAGCAGCACCCCCATGGTCTCGCGCAGCTCGACGATCAGCGAGGCGAACTCCTCGAGCTCGGCCTCGTCGAGTCCCGAGGCCGGCTCGTCGAGCATCAAGAGTTTCGGCGCGCCCATGAGGGCGCGCGCCAGGGCCACCTTCTTCGCCGTGCCGTAGGGGATCGTCGAGGGCATCCGGTGGGCGAACCCGGCGATGCCGAGGCGCTCGAGCATCGCCAGCGCGTCGCGGCGCAGCGCCTTCTCCGCGCGCACGGCACCCGGGAGGGCCAGCAGGCTCGCGACCACACCGCCGGCCGGACGGCCCTGGCCGCCGGCCATGACGTTCTCGAGCACGCTGCAGTGTCCGAAGAGGCCGACGCCCTGGAGGGTCCTCGCGACGCCGGCGCGCGCGAGCTCGTTGGGCCGGAGGTTCGACGCGCCCTGGGTGTGGAAGTGCACGTGACCGGCCGAGGGGCGCACGAAGCCGCAGGCCACGTTGAAGGCGGTCGTCTTGCCCGCGCCGTTGGGGCCGATGAGCCCGACGATCTCGCCCGAGGCGACGGCGAAGGAGACGTCGTCGAGCGCGCGCAGCCCCTCGAAGTGGACCGAGACGTGGTCGAACTCGAGTAGCGCCCCTCCCCCGACGTCAACCATTGGGCGCCAAACTAGCCCGAGCGGAGCGGGCCTCGGTGCCGGGTCGGGGTCGGCCTAGCCGATGACGCTGGCGCAGTGCCAGCACTTGGTGGCGGCCACCGGCACGTCGCTCGAGAGGCACTCGGGGCAGGTCTTGGTGGGCGGGGGCGGCTCGGGCGCGCCGAAGACCGTCGTCCCGCGACGGGCCATGATCGAGCGGTAGGGCACGACGAGCACGAAATAGATGGCCAACATGAAGATGACGAAGTAGATGACTCCCGAGATGAAGGCGCCCACGTTGATGAGCTGGCCGTTCAAAGACCACGCCAGGCCGGGCTTGGTCGGACTCCCGGCGATCGCGTTGATCAGGGGAGTGACGATGTTGGTCGTGAAGGCCGAGATGAGGCTGGAGAACGCGAGCGCGACGACCAGCCCGACGGCGACGATGATCAGGTCGCCGCGCATCAAGAAGTCCTTGAAGCCCTTGAGCACGATTCCTCCTCTGACGGTGGTGGGCCCGACTCTACGGCCTCGTCGTGAGACGGGCGAGACTAGGGGCTCGCCACGAGCGCGGAGACCGTCGCCACGATCTCCTGGGCGCTCGCGCCGGGCCCGAAGACCGCGGCGACGCCCGCCTCGCGCAAGAGGGCCACGTCGTCGGGCGGCACGATGCCCCCCACGACGACCGGGATTGTCGAGCCGCGCTCGCGCAGCGCCGCCACGACCAGGGGGGCGAGGGTGAGGTGGGCCCCCGAGAGCATCGAGACGCCCACCACGTCGACGTCCTCGTCGATGGCCGAGGCCGCGACCGACTCGGGCGTCTGGAAGAGGCCGGTGTAGACGACCTCCATGCCGGCGTCGCGCAAGATCCGCGCGACCACCTTCACGCCCCGGTCGTGGCCGTCGAGGCCGACCTTGGCGACGAGCACGCGGCTCACAGGGTGGGGACCTCCACGTAGCGGCCGAAGACCGTGGCCATCGTGGCCATCATCTCGCCGACCGTGGCGTACGCCCGGGCCGCGTCGATGAGGGCCGGCATCAGGTTGAGGGTGGCGTCGGCGGCGTCCTCGCGCAGTCGCTCGAGGGCCTTGTGGACCTGGTCGAGGTCGCGGCGCGCGCGCACCGCGCCGAGGCGCTCGCGCTGGCGCCGCTCGTCGGCGTCGGTGATCTTGAGGGTCTCGAGGTCCTTGTCGTCGTTGCCCTCGGTGAAGGCGTTCACCCCCACCACGATCCGCTCGCCGGCGTTGAAGGTGCGCTCGAGCTCGTAGGCCGAGTCGGCGATGCGACCCTGGAACCAGTTCTCCTCGATGCCCCGGATGCAGCCCTCGAGCATCGAGCCGTCGCCGAGCTCGGCCACGTGGGCGAAGAGCTCCTCGGCCTGGCGCTCGAGCTCGTCGGTCAGGCTCTCGATGAACCACGAGCCGCCCAGGGGGTCGGCGACGTGGGCGACGTTGGTCTCGTGGGCGAGGACCTGCTGGGTGCGCAGCGCGATGCGCGCCGCCTTCTCCGAGGGCAGGGCCAGGGCCTCGTCGAGGGAGTTGGTGTGCAGGCTCTGGGTCCCGCCGAGCACGCCGGCGAGAGCCTCGATCGCCGTGCGCGCGACGTTGACCTCGGGCTGCTGGGCGGTGAGCGAGACCCCGGCGGTCTGGGTGTGGAAGCGCAGCTGCCAGCTGCGCTCATCGAGGGCCCCGTAGTGCTCGCGCATCCAGCGGGCCCAGATCCGCCGGGCGGCCCGGTACTTGGCGACCTCCTCGAAGAAGTCGATGTGGGCGTTGAAGAAGAACGACAGCCGCGGGGCGACCGTGTCGACCCCGAGGCCGGCCTCGCGGGCCAGCTCGACGTAGGCGAAGCCGTTGGCGAGCGTGAAGGCCAGCTCCTCGGCCGCCGTGGAGCCGGCCTCGCGGATGTGGTAGCCCGAGATCGAGATCGAGTTCCACTTGGGCATCTCGGCGGCCGTGAAGGCCATGGTGTCGCGCACCAGGCGCATCGAGGGCCGGGGCGGGAAGACGAACTCCTTCTGGGCCTGGTACTCCTTCAAGATGTCGTTCTGCAGCGTGCCGCCGAGGCGCTCGCGCGGGACGCCGGCCGACTCGGCGTGGGCGACGAAGAGGGCGAGCATCACCGCGGCCGGGGCGTTGATGGTCATCGAGGTCGTGATCGCCGAGAGGTCGATCCCCTCGAAGAGGTCGTGGACGTCGGCGAGCGAGTCGATCGCGACCCCGCAGCGCCCGACCTCGCCCAGGGCCATCGGGTCGTCCGAGTCGAGTCCCATCAACGTCGGCATGTCGAAGGCCGTCGACAGGCCCGTCCCGCCGGCGGCGATGATCTCGCGGAACCGCCGGTTCGTGTCGAGCGCCGTGCCGAAGCCCGCGAACATGCGCATCGTCCACAGCCGCGTGCGGTACATCGAGGCGTGGATACCCCGGGTGTAGGGGTAGAGGCCCGGGTACTCGCTCGAGGGCGTGCCGTAGACCGGCTCGACGGGGACCCCCGAGAGGGTGGTGAAGCGGGCCCGGCGTATCGGGGCCCGCTCGTAGAGGTGGGCCCAGGCCTCAGCGTTGCTCGTCGTCGCCACCGCACGACCTCCTTGTCGGCCGTGCCCAGCATAGGGTCGGACCCGCGCGGGCCTCAGTCCGAGGGATCGGCGATCTCCAAGGCCAGGAGGGGCGCCGAGGCCTTGTTGAGGCACTCGAGGTACTCGGCCGCGCCGCGGCTATCGGCGACGACGCCGCCCCCGGCCTGGACGGTGGCCCAGCCCTCGGCCAGCGCCACCGTGCGGATGGTGATGGCGAAGTCGGCGTTGCCCGAGAAGGCGAAGTAGCCGACCGCCCCCCCGTAGGGGCCTCGGTAGGCGGGCTCGAACTCGTCGATGATCTCCATCGCGCGCACCTTGGGCGCGCCGGTGAGGGTGCCGGCCGGGAAGACGGCGTCGAAGGCGTCGAAGGCGTCGAGTCCGTCGCGGAGCCGACCGTCGACGTGACTCACCAGGTGCATGAGGTGGCTGAAGCGTTCCACGTGGGCCAGCTGCTCGACGCGCACCGTGCCGGGCTCGGCGACCTTGCCGATGTCGTTGCGCCCGAGGTCGACCAACATCACGTGCTCGGCGATCTCCTTCTCGTCCGAGACCACCTCGACCTCGAGCGCCCGGTCCTCCTCCTCGGTCGCCCCCCGGGGGCGGGTGCCGGCGATGGGCCGAGTCGAGACGACCCCGTCGTGGACGCGCACGAGCATCTCGGGACTGGCCCCGACGAGCTGGCGCTCGCCGGTGTCGATCAGGTACATGTACGGCGAGGGGTTGAGCGCCCTCAGGACCCGATACAAGGTGAGCGGGTCGACCGTCGTCGCCCGGACGAACTGCTGGCTCGGCACCACCTGGAAGACGTCGCCATCCTCGATGTAGGCGCGGGCCCGCTCGACGACGGCCTCGTAGCGCTCGGGCGTGAAGTTCGAGAGCCGGGCGGCGATCTCGCGCACGGGGATCGCGTCGCGCTGGCCGGGCGCCGTCGCCACCAGGCGCTCGGTAAAGGGATCGGACGCCGGCGCCGGGTCGAGGAGGCGCTCGACGAGCTCGTCGAGGCGGGTGCGCGCGTCGCGGTAGCTCTCCTCGGGGTCGCCTTCGACCAGGGCGAGCGCGACGACGGTGGTGGAGTGGCGCAGGTGGTCGCAGATCAGCATCGCCCCCGGGAAGCCGAAGTCGAGCTCGGGCCACCCGGGGTCCCCGGGGTGGCCCGGGAGCCGCTCGAGGCGGCGCACGTGGTCGTAGCTGACGAACCCGACCGCCCCACCGAGCAGGTCGGGCAGTCCGGGGGTGGGGGCCACGCGGTAGCGACCGAGCCGGGCGCGCAACTCGGCGAGCGGGGAGGGCGCGCTCGGGGGATCGCCCCCCTCGACGACCGTCTCGCCGGCGCGGGTGGTGAGTCGCCAGAGGCGGTCGAGACCGACGAAGGAGTACCGGCCGGTCACCTCGGCGAGGGCCGCGCTCTCGAGCAGGAAGAAGGCCCGATCGCGGAGTCGGTCGTAGAGGGTGACGGGCGTCTCGCGGTCGAGCTGGAGGGTGGCGGTGAGCGGTACCACGTTGTAGCCCGCCGCGACGTGCCCGTCGAAGGCGGCTCGGGTGAGCGTCTCCACGCCGAGAGGTTAACCACCGGCCGTAGGATTGGCCGATGGACGCCCCAACGCGCGTGCTCGTGGTCGACAACTACGACTCGTTCGTCTACAACGTCGTCCAGTACCTGGGTGAGCTCGGCGCGACGACGGTGGTGGCCCGCAACGACGCCGTGGGGCCCGAGGACCTCGAGGGTCTCGGGGTGGCCGGGGTGGTCCTGTCACCCGGGCCGGGCCACCCGCGCGCCGCGGGCTGTGACCTGGCCATGGTGCGCCACTGTTTGGGCCGGCGGGTCCCGCTGCTGGGGATCTGCCTCGGTCACCAGGCGATCGCCGAGGCCCTCGGCGGGCGGGTCGTCCACGCGCCCGAGCTCGTCCACGGTCGCGCGAGCGTGATCACCCACGACGGCGAGGGCCTCTTCCGGGACGTCGCGAACCCCCTCATCGTCGGGCGCTACCACTCACTGGTCGTCGACGGGGACGGCCTGCCCGAGGGGCTCGAGGTCAGCGCGCGCGCGAACGGGCTGGTGATGGGGATCCGCCACCGGCGCGCCCCGATCGAGGGCGTCCAGTTCCACCCCGAGTCGGTCTTGACTCAAGACGGCCACCTCATGCTCGCCAACTGGCTGGTATCGATCGGGGTGGTGGGCGCACGCGAGGCGGCCGCGGCGCTCGGGCGCCACGCCGAGGCGGTGCGCGCGGGGCTGCCCGTCCCCGGGCGCTAGGTGAAGGCGCCGCCCACGCCCACGCGGGTCTCGAGCGACCCGTCGCCGTCGCGCTCGACGCGGTAGGCGGCCGGCCCGCCCTGGGGGTCGTAGTCGAAGTCCGCGACCACGCGCGTGGCGACGTCGCCCTCGTACCACAGGCCCACGTGGTCGTCGGTCGCGTAGCTCGTCGGCAGCGACCCCTTGGCCACCAGCTCCTGGAGGAGGGGTCGGCGCTGGGCCTCGGAGTCGTAGTGCACGCCGTTGCCGTAGGGCACGAGGGCGAGACCGTCGTAGACGGGGGCCAGTGTCGGACCGAAGGAGTCGGTCGGCCCACCCACGTGCCAGCAGATCGACCCGGCCGAGACCCCGGCGAGGATGACCCCGTGCTCCCACGCGTCGCGCATCGCGGCGTCGACCCCGTGGAGGCGCCACAGGGCG
>JAKABC010000062.1 GCA_021802025.1 Actinomycetes bacterium | reverse complement strand
CGCCCGTAACCGACTCCGCTCTTCGCGCCACCACCCTCACCGAGGGAACCTCCGGAAACGACGGACTCCAGTCGACTCCGCAGCCCACACATTGAAATACTTAGGCGTCGTAGAAGAAGGGGGGGGGTCATGAGTGTGTCCCGTCTCGACGCTCTGGGCCAGGAGATTGCGTCGCTACTCGAGTGGGAACACGCCACCACGCGCGCTGGTCGCGTCTTTTTCAATCTGACCAGCATCGCGGTCACCCATATCGACGGGCTGCTCGACTACTCGCGCGAGCACCTGGACCCGCTCGAGTTCAAAGAACGACCCCCTAGTTCGCCCGCGACGTCCACCCTTAACGCAGCGGCCCCCGACGCCTCGTCAACGGAGCCTTTCGACACGTACGCGGTATGCACCGTCGGGGCACTTCGCTACGCGCGACTCGCCACGATGGCCCTTCGCCTCTTTGACCCGGCGCTGCGAGAGCTCGCTCCGACCTACCAGCAGCACTACGCTGACGCGGCGTTTCGCATCGCCGAGGACCTCTCGAGCGTCGTCGTGTCCCAGCTCGCCGATCGTGACCTGGAGTGCCACTGCGTCTGTCCAATGTGCAGCCTCGGCCTGTGCGGGTGCGTCGCCGTCGGACGCTCCATCGCCACTCGACACCTGCGCGAGATCGACGAGGGTGTCCATCCGACGGGCTTCTCGATTCCGAACCCGCGCGCCTCTAGTCAGCTCGCCGACGCTGGCTGCCGCGGTGGTCAGCGACTGCTCGAGATCGATGGACGACCGGTTCAAACGGTCGCGGACATCCAGAGCGCGATTCGCCGACACGCCGTTGGTGAGTCGCTCGTTTTGCTAATCGACGACGGGATCACGACCCGCGCGGTCCACGTCACCCACGTCCACGACTACTCCTAGCCCCGGGGGGAAGAAGCCGAGAGTGTGGTCTGGGTCCACAGCTGTTCGAGCCCGAGTTCACTGTCATATCGCTCATTCGAGCGCGGCCTGTCGACATCCACTCCCCACGCGCGTGGACGGCGTCAGCGGTGGCGTCCCTTCGAGGGTGCTGTCGCGGGCACCGACTTAACAGCCCCGATGGCTGCTCCGGCGCTAACCATGGCCAGCGACGCTCGAGCGCCGTCGCCACGCTTCCTCAAGGAGTTCGCGCACGTCGTCGCGCTCGGCACGGACCAGGTCGACGGCCACGGCCGCCACCCGTCGTCCCCAGTGCACCGTGCGGTACACCCCGGGCTCGCGAGCCACGAGTTCGAGGACCCGAACCTCGTCGACCATGACGCGCATGCACGTCGAGTCGGGGGCCGTCGCGAAGATCCGCCCGCCCACTCCGAACGAGACAATGTCGTGGTGGGGAGTTCGACGGCACCGGGAAGCTCGAGGGCCAGCGCTCGCGCCTGGTCGAAGTTCAGAGCCACTCGCCAGAGGCTACGCCCCACCCGCCGGCGGCGCCGGCACCGTCGCGACGGTGCGCACCGACCGTAAACTGCCGCCGGGTGAGATCCGGCCCCTGGACACCCCCAGGACCACGAAGGACGAGACGACATGGACAGTGAGAACAAGTGCCCGGTGAGCGGTGTCATCGGTAACGAGACGGCGGGTCGCTCCATCGCCGACTGGTGGCCCGAGCAGCTCGACCTCACCGTGCTGCACCGCCACTCCCCCCTCTCGAACCCGATGGGTGAGTCGTTCGACTACGCCGCCGAGTTCGCGACCCTCGACCTGGAGGCGGTGCGCAAGGACCTGCGCGCGCTCATGACCTCCTCCCAGGAATGGTGGCCGGCGGACTTCGGCCACTACGGGCCCCTCTTCATCCGCATGGCCTGGCACAGCGCCGGCACGTACCGGATCCACGACGGGCGCGGCGGCGCCGGGCGAGGCCAGCAGCGCTTCGCTCCGATCAACAGCTGGCCCGACAACGCCAACCTCGACAAGGCCCGGCGCCTCCTCTGGCCGATCAAGCAGAAGTACGGCCGCAAGCTCTCCTGGGCCGACCTGATGATCCTCGCCGGCAACGTCGCCCTGGAGTCGATGGGCTTTGCGACCTTCGGCTTCGCGGGCGGACGCGCCGATGTCTGGGAGCCCGACGACATCAACTGGGGGTACGAGTCGACCTGGCTCGGTGACGAGCGCTATTCGGGCGACCGCGAGCTCGCCCGGCCGTTCGGCAACGTCCAGATGGGCCTGATCTACGTGAACCCCGAGGGCCCCAACGGCGACCCCGATCCGATCGCGGCGGCCCGAGACGTGCGCGAAACGTTCGCGCGCATGGCTATGAACGATGAGGAGACCGTGGCGCTTATCGCGGGCGGGCACACCTTCGGCAAGACCCACGGCGCGGCCGACGGCAACGCGTACGTGGGGCGCGAGCCCGAGGGCGCTCCGATGGCCCAGCAGGGCCTGGGCTGGCGCAACAGCTTCGGCACGGGCGTCGGTGACGACGCGATCACCAGTGGGCTCGAGGGCATCTGGACCACGACGCCCACGGCGTGGGACAACAGCTTCTTCGAGATCCTCTTCGGCTACGAGTGGGAGCTCTCCACCAGCCCCGCCGGGGCCCACCAGTGGAAGCCCAAGGGTGGCGCGGGCGCCGACACGGTCCCCGACGCCCACGACGAGACCCGTCGCCACGCTCCCACGATGCTCACCACCGACCTGGCCCTGCGCTTCGACTCGGCCTACGAGAAGATCTCGCGGCGCTTCTTGGAGCACCCCGAGGAGTTCGCCGACGCCTTCGCCCGGGCCTGGTTCAAATTGACCCACCGTGACATGGGCCCGCGCTCGCGCTACCTCGGCCCGCTCGTGCCCGCCGAGGAGCTCATCTGGCAAGACCCCGTCCCTGCGGTGGACCACGACCTGGTCACGGACGCCCAGGTAAGAGAACTCTCCCGCGCGGTCCTAGAGACCGGACTCAGCGTCCGCGACCTCGTCACGACGGCCTGGGCGGCGGCGGCGACCTTCCGCGGGACCGACAAGCGCGGCGGCGCGAACGGCGCGCGGATCCGCCTGGCCCCCCAGCGCGGCTGGGCGGTGAACGAGCCCGAGACGCTCGCGCGCGTCCTGCCGGAACTCGAGCGGGTCCGCGACGCGTTCCACGCCCGGTCCGGATCCACCCGGATCAGCCTGGCCGACCTCATCGTCCTGGCCGGCGGCGCCGCGGTGGAGAAGGCGGCGGCCAACGCCGGGATCACCGTCAGCGTCCCCTTCCACCCGGGACGCACCGACGCCTCCGAGGCCCAAACCGACGTCGAGTCCTTCGCCGTGCTCGAGCCCACCTTCGACGGCTTCCGCAACTACCTCGCGCCTGACCACAGCGAACGGGCCGAATCGCTCCTGCTCGAGCGTTCCGACCTGCTGACCCTGACCGCGCCCGAGATGACGGTGCTCGTCGGGGGGCTGCGCGTGCTCGGCGCCAACCACGGCCGTTCGCCCCACGGCGCCTTCACGGCGCGCGAGGGCACCTTGACGACGGACTTCTTCACCAACCTCCTCGACACGGGGACGGAGTGGACACCCACCTCGAACGACGAGTCCGTCTTCGAGGGGCGCGCTCGCGCGTCGGGCGAGGTCCGCTGGAGCGCCACGCGCGTCGATCTCGTCTTTGGATCGCACTCCCAGCTGCGCGCCCTGGCCGAGGTCTACGCGTGCGACGACGCCGCGGAGAAGTTCGTCCACGACTTCGTGACCGCGTGGGTCAAGGTCATGGAGCTCGACCGCTTCGATCTGCGCTAGTCACCGGTCCCCACTAAGGATCGCCACGAAGGCCCGCTCGGCCGCCGCGCGCACGCGCGCGACGGGGTCCCCGCGCCGACTCGCCACGTCCTCGAGCGCCCCCGCGAGGCGGTGGCGAGCCACGACGCGACAGGCCATCTCGCGCACCCGCCAGTGGTCGTCGTGGGTGGCGGCGCGCACGGCGCCCAGGGCCACGTCGTCCCACTCCCACAGGAGTCCGCGCGCGGCCCACACCCGGGCCCAGTAACGCTGGTCACGCCGGTGGGCACCCTCGAGGAGGCCGGACGCCGGACCCCCGAGCGCGTGGGCCAGCTCCTCATCCCACCCTCCTTCGAGCGTCCGGGCGCAGGCCCGGGCGAACTCGGGCTGACCGAGCACCTGGCGTAGGGCCCGCGCGCGATCGCGAGGCTGGTCACCGCCGGCCACGACACCCCTTACCGACGGCTCCGGTTGGGTGGGGGTCCGCCTCGCGAGGCTCACGGCGGGACCAGGTCGAGCCCACGGCCCATCCTCCCACGCTCCGCCACGGCCCCCGCCGGTCGTCCCGACCGGGCCCGGCCACAGCCGTCATCCGTGTGGTCGTTCGCGGCGAATAAAGGAGGTGACCACCTTCCTCGAGCCCCCCGTCGCCCCCACGGCCCCGCGCTGGAGCGCCGCGCTCGAGCGGGTCCTCGCCGGGGAGGGTCTCGCCCTCGCCGCCCAACCCATCGTCGACGTCGCTCGCGGCTCGGTCGTCGGCTACGAGCTCCTCGCCCGCTTCGACGGGCCCCACCAGGCGACACCCGACGTGTGGTTCTCCCACGCCGAGCGCCTCGGGCTCGGCGCTCGGCTGGACGCGATCGTCTTGGCGCGCGCGCTCGATCTGCGCGACGACCTCCCCGACGACACCTTCATCACCGTCAACATCTCCCCCCTCCACCTGGGCGATCCCGCGCTCGCCGCGGTACGCGACCGGCACCGGTCGCTCGAGCGGATCGTCCTCGAGCTCACCGAGCACAGCGCCGTCGACGACTGCGCCGCGGTCGCCCGACTCCTCGAGCCGTGGCGCGAAGCCGGGGCCAAGGTGGCGATCGACGACGCCGGGAGTGGCTACGCCGGCCTCCAGTGGCTGCTCGCGCTCTCGCCCGATCTCGTGAAGCTGGACCGGGCCCTCGTCGACCACCTCGACGAGGACGAGGTGAAGTCCGCCCTGGTCGCGATGCTCGGCGGCTTCGCCGACCGCCTCGACGCGTGGGTGTTGGCCGAGGGCGTCGAACGGCTCGCCGAACTCGACGTCCTCGCGCACCTCGGAGTGCCCCTCGCCCAGGGGTACCTCTTTCGCCGGCCCACGCTCGAGCTCTGGCCCACCATCGAGGGCGACGTGCGCCGCCACCTCGAGCAGCGCCCGGCGCGCGCGGTCGACCCCGATCGGGTGGGCGCCCTGGTCGAGGTGGTCCGCACCCGTCACCGCCACGAACCCCCGGCGCTGCCGATCTCGGTGGTGGTCGACGGGTTGGGTCAGCCGATCGCCCTCGACCTAGCCGACGGGACGTGGGACCGCGTGCTCGCGGTGCGTCCCGACGAGACCGTGCGCGCCGTGCTCGAGCGCGCGCTCACCCGCGACGCCCACTGGCGGTGGCACCCGGTCGTGTGCGTCGACGAGCTGCGACGGGTCGTGGGCGTGGTGCGCCTGGAGCGACTCGTCCACCACGTCATCGGCGGCTCCCCCGATCGACCCACCACCCACGAGGAGGAAGTATGAAACAGTTCCTATGCGCCGACATCGTGCCCGGGTGCGCCGCCACGGTCCGGTCCCGACGGACCGAGCGCGTGGTGACCATCGCGAGCGGTCACCTCGAGTCGGTCCACGGGCTCGCGCCCGACGACGCGCTGCGCGAGCGCGTCCGTGCGGGCGTCACGTCGAGTGGTTTCGTCGCCGCCCTCGTCGGCGCTCGCCGCTAGGCGGCGACCGCCTGGGCGTCGACCCCCACGGACTTGAGGAAGGCCCGGACCTTGACGACCTGGTCCTCGGTGAGATCGCGGGTGCGCGTGGAGCCGAAGGTGTACGTCTCGCCCCCGACGGTGAGCGCCCAGTTGCCCCGGTGGGTCTGATGGACCTCGCCGAAGCGGCCGAGCAGGCTGGCGACGTCCTGCCAGTGGATGTTGTGGTTGAGCGGATGGCTGAAAATCTTCTGGACGGTGATCTTGTGGTGATGGTCCAGCTTGAACGTCATCGGCTACCCCCTCACGAGGTCCGAGACGTTCGGGCCTCACCTGCACTATCCACCCTGGCCGCGACGGCGTCAAGGCTCGCCACCAGTTCCACGTGCTCGGTCTCGGGGAACAGGTCGTACGCGTCCAGGCCCACCAGGGTGAAACCCTCAGCTAAGAGTTTCTTAAGGTCGCGCGCGAGGGTCGCCGCGTCGCACGACACGTAGACGACGCGGCGCGGTCGCGCGCGCACGAGGGCCTCGACCACCCCGCGGGCGAGTCCCGTGCGCGGCGGGTCGCAGACGACGACCGAGCCCGGCTCGATCACCCGGGCCACGCTCGCCGGATCGACCGCGCGAGCGTGGACCTCGGCCCACGGCGTCCGCGCGACGTTGGCCCAGGCGTCGGCCACGGCCGACGACGACACCTCGAGCGCGTGGACCCGCCCCCGGTCTCCCACGATCTCGGCCAGGGGCACGCTGAAGAGGCCGACCCCGGCGTAGAGGTCGACGACGCGCTCGCCCAGCGCGAGCCCGGCCGCACGCACCACGGCCTCGACGAGCACCGTGGGCGCGTCGCGGTGGGACTGCCAGAACGACCGGGGCGAGACGCGAAAGTCGTACCCGGCGACCCGGACCCGCGCCACGCCGTCGCGCGGTCCGCGCCCGTCGAGGCCGACGGCGTGCGCGGCGCCGTCGACGACGGCCACGGGCTCGTCCTCCCCGATAGCGCGCAGCTCGACCTCCCGGGCGCCCGGCCAGGGGTGGGCGAAGGCCGGCGCCAGCCGGGGGTCGGCCAGCCAGCACCGCTCGAGCACCTCGACCTCGTGGGAGCGGCTCCGCCGCAGCCCGAGGCGCCCGTCGCCGTCGACCGCGCAGCGCAGGCGCGTGCGCGATCCCTCGGCGGGGCTCGGCGCCGGGCGCAGCGTCCCGCGCCAGTCGATCCCCCCGATGCGGGCCAGCTGCTCGGCGAGGACCGCCTCCTTCCACGCCCGCTCGCTGGTCGCGTCGGCGTGTTGGAGGTCGCAGCCCCCGCAGCGCCCGGCACCCGCGTGGGGGCACGGGGGCGCCACCCGGCCCGCGGCCGCTCGCACCACCGTCACCGCCTCGGCGCGCAGGAAGCGACTCGCCTCGTCGAGCACCCGCACGCCCACTCGCTCGCCGACCAGGGCGTGGCGCACGAAGACCACGCGCCCGTCGGGCGCGTGCGCGACACCCCCGCCGGGTGCCGGCCGCTCGATGTCGAGCTCGAGATCGCTCACGCCAGGCCGGCGTGGGCGAGGACGAGGTCCACCAGGTCCTGGGCGCGCCGGCGGGCCGCCGGGGTCTCGCGGGCGGTCTGGGCGAGGAGCGCCTCGACGTCGAGGCCGAGCTCGCGGGCGTCCTCGGGGTCGGCGTTGAGCCACTCGGCGAGCTGGGTCTCGTCGATCTCGGGGTGGAACTGCACCCCGACGTGGCGCCCGAGGGCGAAGGCCTGCACGGCGCGCGGCGACGTCGCCCACACCCGCGCGTCCTCGGGGAGGGCGCACTGGTCGAAGTGGAACTCGAACCACGGACCGCGCGAGAGGGCGACGCCCTGGGCGACGTCGACGTCGAACCACCCGACCTCGCCCTCGGGGGCCCGCGAGACCTCGCCGCCGAAGAGCCGGCACAGTGCCTGGGCGCCGAAGCAGATCCCGAAGATCGCGACCCCCGCGCGGTCGGCCGCGGCCAGGAGGTCGAGTTCGCGGCCGAACCAGGCCGCCTCGACCTCGTGGTCGTAGACGGCGCACTTCGAGCCCAGGACCACGACCAGCGCGTGGCCCTCGAGCGACGGGGCCGGGGTCGCCTCGTTCACGAGGCGCACGTCGAGGTCGAATCCCCGCGCGACGAGCGCCTCGCCGATCAGTCCGGGCGAGTCCTCGAGGTGATGGCGAAGGACCAGGGCGCGGGCCACCGCTCTAGGGGGTGGGGACCGACCAACCGAGGGACTCGGCGATCTCCTTGCACGTCGGGCACAGCGGGTAACGCGACGGGTCCCGTCCGGGAACCCAGACCTTGCCGCACAGGGCGCGCACCGGCGTGGCGTTCACCATCCCCTCGACGACCGAGTTGCCCAGGGCCACGAACTCGCCGTCTTTGGGCGTGTAGCCCTCGAGGACGAGGTGGGTGAAGCGCTCGTGGTCGTCGTCGGTCCCCGGGGCGCTCCCGACGCGCTCGTCCCCCTGGACCTGGGGCATCGTGGTCACCGGGCCATCGTAGTGACGCCCCTAGGGTGGTGCGGTGCCCCGGAGCCGTCGACGCCGCGCCCGCGCACCGCGGGCGAACCGCCCGATGAGCTGGGCGGGCTCGCACTTCACGCGCGAGGGGAGCCCGAAGAACGCCTACCGCACCGAGTCCGAGGCCCGGGGTGCGGCCCAGCTGGCGTGGACCCTCGAGCGCGTCGACCTCGACGCGTACCGCTGCGACTACTGCCACCAGTGGCACATCGGACGGCGTTTCCGCGACGGGTAGCGGGGCGAGCGGCCCGTCGGGCAGTATGGAGGGACTTCGCGACGGAAAGGTCCCCCATGGCGGTCCAGGCGTACATCTTGATCCAGTCCGAGATCGGCTCGAGCGAGAACGTGGTCGTGGCCACGCGCGCGGTGCCGGGCGTCCTGGAGGCCTTCGAGGTCACCGGTCCCTACGACGTCATCGTGCGCTGTGAGGCCGCGAGCGTCGACGACCTCGGGAAGTTCATCGTCGGGGCCATCCAGAAGGTCCCGGGGATCACTCGCACCCTGACCTGCCCGGTCGTCAACGTCTAGCCGAACGCCCCCGCCTCGCGCAGCGCCGCGAGGCGCTCCTCGTCGATACCCCAGCGGCGGAGACCCTCGCGGGTGCCCGCGCCCGGAGGCTGGGGCGCGGCGCCGACGCGCGCCGGGGTCGCCGAGAAGCGCGGCGCGGGGGCCGGCTGAAGCGGCGGCCCGACGAAGGTCCCGCGCGCCACGTTGTGCGGGTGCTCGGCCGCCTCGGCCGGGGAGAGCACGGGCGAGACGCAGGCGTCGCGGTCCGCGAAGTGGGCGAGCCACTCCTCGGTGGTGCGCGCGGC
>JAKABC010000061.1 GCA_021802025.1 Actinomycetes bacterium | reverse complement strand
GGCGGCCACGGCCGGGCCGGCGCTCGCGGGATCCTCGGCGTCGGCCTCGACGACGTGGGTGCGGTTCGCGCCGTACTCCTCGGCCTCGCGCGCGGCCTCGGCGAGGCGGCGGGGATCGCGCCCGGCGAGCACCACCACCTCGGCGCGCGCGGCGCAGAGCTTGCGCACGATGGCCCGGGCGATGTCCGAGGTGCCCCCGAGCACGACGACGCTCTGGGGCTGGCCGAAGGCGTTCTCCACGACTACCTCCCTACCAGATGGAGCCGGCGGGCGAGGTCGCTCAGAAGTACGCCCTCGGGGTCGACCCGTGCGCGCACCGCGCGCCACTCCTCGAGCCGGGGGTACATCGCCGCGACAGAAGCGGGCGCCAGGCGGGCGTCTTTGGCGAGGTAGACGCGCCCGCCCGCGCCTAGCACCAGCTCGTCGAGGGCGTCGAGCTCGTGGGGCAGGGCCGCCGCCCCGACGGGCAGGTCGAGGGCGAGGGTCCAGCCGGCCATCGGGAAGGAGAGGGGAGCGGGGTCGCCCGGGCCGAAGCGCTTCAAGACGGCGAGAAAGCTCACCAGGCCCGAGCGGGCCAGGCGCTCGACCGCGTGGCGCACGGTCTCGCCCGCGGCGTCGGGCACGACGAACTGGTACTGCACGAACCCGCGCGGGCCGTAGAGCCGGTTCCAGTCGGCGACGCCGTCGAGGGGGTGGAAGAAGGCCCCGATCGAGTGGGGCACCTCGCGCGCGTGGCGCGGGGCCCGCCGGAACCACGCCTCGTTGAAGGCCCGCACGCTGAGTGGGTTCAACAGCCCCGGCGGCGCGACGACCGGCACGCCGAGGCGCCCGGGTCGTGGGGCGCGCGGGGCCCGCGCGCCCGCGGGCGCGTGGTCGCCCCTCGTCAGCACCGCCCGGCCGGTGCGCGCGCCCCGGGCGGTGCAGTCGACCCAGGCCACCGAGTAGCGGTAGCGCTCGTCGCCCTCGACCATGGCGGCCATGACGGCGTCGAGGTCGTCGTAGCGGTCGGTGTCGACGAGCACCACGTCGCTCTCGACGCGCAAGAGGCGTAGGCGCACCCGGGTCACGATCCCCGTGAGGCCCATGCCCCCCACGGTCGCCCAGAAGAGGTCCGGGTCGTCCTCGGCCGAGAGGTCGAAGATGCCCCGCGGGGTGACCAGGCGCAGGGACTCGACGTGATGGGCGAAGGACCCGTCGCGGTGGTGGTTCTTGCCGTGCACGTCGGCGGCGATGGCGCCGCCCATGGTGACCTGGCGGGTCCCCGGGGTGACCGGCACGAACCAGCCCTGGGGCAGCGAGAGCGCCAGCAGGTCGTCGATGCTCGCCCCGGCGCCCAGGGTGATCGCGCCCGCCGCGTCGATGGGGCCGATCTCGTCGAGCCCGGTGAGGTCGACCACCGTCCCCCCGGCCAACTGGGCCGCGTCGCCGTAGCTGCGCCCGAGCCCGCGCGCGCACAGCGGTCCGCGCGCGAGCAGCTCGGCCAGCTCGTCCTCGCTCGAGGGGGCGACGACGCTCGCGCTGGCCGCCGGCGTGCGGCCCCAGCCCGACAGCCGGGTCACCGGTAGACCGCCCAGGCGAGCAGGAGCGCCCAGGCGAGGCCGAGGGCCTGGACGACCCGGTTGTGCAGGATCAGGTGCTCGGGCGTCTCGCCCTCGCCGGCCAGCGCCCCGCGCAGGATGTAGAGGACGGCCATGACGACCGGGATCACCGAGAGGTGCACCGGCAGGGCGTCGTTGCGCAGCGTCGAGAGCCCCTGGGCCGAGGTGTCGAAGGCCCAGAGGCAGTACCCGGCGACGGCCACCGTGGCCGCGAGGGTGAGGGTCGACTCGAGGAAGCGCGCGGTGTACTCGGCGAGCACCTTGCGCGTCGCCGCGGAGGTCTCGGAGCCGAGCTCGGCGGCGCGCTTGCCCGCGACGAGGAAGAGCGCCCCGAAGGAGATGACGACGAGGAACCACTTGGAGACCGCGAGGTGGCTCGCCGCGGCTCCTGCGAGCGCCCGCAGGAAGAAGCCGCTCGCCACCACGGCGAGCTCGATCACCGGGACCTGCTTGAGGTGCAGGTTGTAGGCGGTGGTGAGAACGGCGTAGGTGAGGAGGGTCCACTCGAGCTCACCGGGCGAGGGCAGCACGATGGGCAGCACGAAGGCCAGGGCCACCAGGGCGAGCGCCGCCACGAGGGCCGGCCCCCTCTTCAGCTCGCCCGCGGCGATGGCCCGGGCGCGCTTGGTGGGGTGGGCCCGGTCGGCCTCGACGTCGCGCAGGTCGTTCACGACGTAGAGCGCCGAGGCCAGCAGGCTGAAGGCGACGAAGGCCACGACGGTGTGGCCCACCACGTCGCGATGCGTGAGCACGCCGGCCGCGGCCGGGGCGACCACGACGATGAGGTTCTTCACCCACTGGCTGGGGCGCATCGCCGAGAGGAGGGCGCGCACGGGCCCGCGGGCGGTCGTCACCCGACTCACGCTACTGGCCGCCGCGCGCGGTCCCCGAACGCCGAAAAGTGGTGATTTTCAAGCCAACTATGCTGAACGTGATGGAGCGCACGTATCGCGTCGTGGTCGCCAAGCCCGGTCTCGACGGGCACGACCGGGGCGCGAAGGTGATCGCCCGGACCCTGCGCGACGCCGGCTTCGAGGTCGTCTACACCGGCCTGCACCAGACGCCCGAGCAGGTCGTCCAGGCCGTGGTGGATGAGGACGCCGACGCCCTGGGGCTCTCGCTGCTCTCGGGGGCGCACCTGGTCCTCGTGCCGCGGATCGTCGAGCTGCTGGCTAGCGCCGGACGGGCCGACGTGCTCGTGGTCGTGGGCGGGATCATCCCCGAGGGTGACGTCGGGGCCCTGGGCGCGGCGGGCGTCGCCCGGGTCTTCACCCCGGGCTCGTCGCTCGAGGAGATCGGCAGTTGGCTCGAGGCCGCCCTCGACGCGCGCGAGCTCCAGCACCACTGAGCCGTCGAAAGGACGTCATGGACCTCTTCGAGTACCAAGGCAAGCAGTACTTCGCGCGCTACGGGATCCCCGTCTCGCCCGGCGGGGTGGCCGACACCGTCGAGGAGGCCCTCGGGGTCGCCGAGCGGGTGGGCTTCCCGGTGGTCGTGAAGGCCCAGGTCAAGGTGGGCGGGCGCGGCAAGGCCGGGGGCGTGAAGCTCGCGACCACCCCCGACGAGGTCGCCACCCACGCCACGAGCATCCTCGGGCTCGACATCAAGGGCCACGTCGTTAAGCGCCTCTGGGTCGAGCACGCGAGCGACATCGCCAAGGAGTACTACGCGTCGTTCACCCTGGACCGGCCGAACAAGGTCCACCTGGGCATGCTGAGCGCCCAGGGCGGGGTGGAGATCGAGGTGGTCGCGGCCGAGAATCCCGAGGCGATCGCGATGCTGCCGATCGACCCGGTGAACGGGCTCGATCCGGCGAGCGCGCGACGCTGGGTGGACGAGGCCGGCCTCGACGAGGCGGCCCGGGACCAGGCGGCCGAGCTGCTCGTCGCGCTCTATCGCTGCTACACCGAGGGCGACTGCGACCTCGCGGAGATCAACCCGTTGATCCTCACCCCCGGTGGCCGGGTCCACGCCCTCGACGCGAAGGTGACCCTGGACGACAACGCGGCCTTTCGCCACCCCGAGTGGGACGAGTTCCGGGGGGACGAGTTCGAGGACCCGCGCGAGCGCCGCGCCCGGGAGAAGGGGCTCAACTACATCGGCCTCGACGGCACGGTGGGCATCATCGCCAACGGCGCGGGCCTGGCGATGTCGACCCTGGACGTCGTGAACCAGGTCGGGGGCTCGGCGGCGAACTTCCTCGACATCGGCGGCGGCGCCAACGCCGACGTGATGGCCGCGGCCCTCGAGGTCATCAACGCCGACCCCAAGGTGCGCAGCATCTTCGTGAACATCTTCGGTGGCATCACGCGGGTCGACGAGGTCGCCAAGGGCGTCCTCGAGGCGCTGGGGCGCGTCGAGATCGCCTCGCCGATCGTGCTGCGCCTGGATGGCACCAACGCCGTCGAGGGTCGCGCGATCCTCGCCCCACACCTGAGTGACCGACTCGTCACCGAACCCACCATGTTGGAGGCCGCGCGCCGCGCCGTGGCCCTGGCCCGATAGGAGCGTCGTGAGCATCTTCGTCGACGAGACCACCACCGTCATCGTCCAGGGCCTCACGGGCTCCCAGGGCCGCTTCCACGGGCTGCGCAACCGCGCCTACGGCACGCGGGTCGTGGGCGGGGTCACCCCGGGCAAGGGCGGCACCGACGTCGAGGGCATCCCGGTCTTCAACTCGGTCAAAGAGGCCGTCGAGACGACCGGCGCCACGGCGAGCTTCATCGCCGTGCCGCCGCGCTTCGCCTCGGCCGCCATCCTCGAGGCCGCCGAGGGCGGGATCGAGTTCATCGTGTGCATCACCGAGGGCATCCCGGCCCAGGATGAGGCCCTCACCTACAACCGGCTGGTGCACGAGCACCCCGGGGTGCGCCTGCTCGGACCCAACTGCCCGGGGATCATCAGCCCGGGCAAGTGCAACATCGGCATCACCTCGGGCGACATCGCCCTGGCGGGCGGGCCGGTCGGCATCGTCTCGCGCTCGGGGACCCTCACCTACCAGGCGCTCTACGAGCTGAGCCAAAAGGGCGTCGGCCAGACGACCTGCGTGGGCATCGGCGGGGACCCGGTGCCCGGCACCAACTTCATCGACTGCCTGGAGGCCTTCCAGGCCGACCCCGAGACGAGGGCCGTGATGATGATCGGCGAGATCGGCGGGTCGGAGGAGGAGCGGGCCGCGGAGTGGATCGCTAAGAACATGGACAAGCCGGTCGTCGCCTACGTGGCCGGCGTCACCGCCCCCCCGGGGCGCAAGATGGGCCACGCCGGGGCGATCATCTCGGGCTCGAAGGGGACGGCCCAGGCCAAGATGGCCGCCCTGGCCGAGGCGGGGGTGCGGGTCTGTCAGAACCCCACCGAGGCCGGCGAGGCGATGGTCGAGATCGTCCGGGCGCTCTAGCGGTGGCCGTCGCCCTCGGCGTGCTCGTCTCGGGCTCGGGGACCATCCTCGAGGCCTTCGTCGATCGCGACCTCGTCCCGAGCGTGGTGGCGAGCGACCGGCCGTGTCGGGCCCTCGCGATCGCGCGCGACGTCGGTGTCGAGGCGCTGCTCCTAGATCGGGCCGCCTACGGGGGGTTCGCCCAGGGCTTCGAGCGCGAGCGCTACAGCGTCGAGCTCGCCGCGGCCCTCGCCGCGCGCGGCGTGGGGCTCGTCGCCATGGCCGGCTTCGGCACCGTGCTCGCCCCCTCGTTCTTCGCCGCCTTCCCCGGCCGGGTCCTCAACACCCACCCGAGCCTGCTGCCGGCCTTCAAGGGGTGGCACGCCGTCGCGGCCACCCTCGCGGCCGGCGTGGCCGAGACCGGCTGCACGGTGCACCTGGCGACCGAGGCCCTCGACGACGGGCCGATCCTCGCCCAGCGGCGCGTCCCGGTCCTCGCCGGCGACGACGAGGCCGGCCTGCACGAGCGGATCAAGGCCGTCGAGCGCGCGCTCTACCCCGAGGTCGTCGCGCGCGCACTAGCGCTGCTCGCCGCGGGCCGCGAGCCGGCCGACCTCGCCCTCGATCGGGAGCCGGCGTGAGGGCGCTGCTCAGCGTCTACGACAAGACCGGGCTCGTCGACTTCGCCCGGGGGCTCGCCGAGCTGGGCTGTGAGCTCGTCGCCTCGGGCCAGACGGCCCGCGCGCTCGCTGACGCGGGCCTCGCGCCCCTCGAGGTCGCCGAGCTCACGGGCTTTCCCGAGATGCTCGACGGCCGGGTGAAGACCCTGCACCCGCGCGTCCACGCGGGGATCCTCGCGGACCTCGCGCGACCCGAGCACCGCGCCCAGCTCGAGGCGCACGCGATCGCCCCGATCGACCTGGTGGTGGTGAACCTCTACCCCTTCGCCGCCGACCCCTCGATCGAGCTGATCGACGTGGGCGGGCCGACGATGGTGCGCGCCGCGGCGAAGAACCACGCCCACGTCACCGTCGTCACCGACCCGGGTCAGTACGGGGCGGTCCTTGATGAGCTGCGCGAGCGCGGGGCCACCACCGAAGAGACGCGCCGGCGCCTCGCCCAGGCGGCGTTCGCGACGACCGCCGCCTACGACGCGCGCATCGCCGCTTGGATGGCCGACGACGAGGCGCTGCCCGAGCGGCTCGTGCTCGACCTCGAGCGCGCCGCCCCCACCCGCTACGGCGAGAACCCCCACCAGCGCGCCGCGCGCTACCGGCGCGCCGGGGCGCGCCCGTGGTGGGACGCGGTCACCCAGCACGCCGGGTCGGCGCTGTCGTACCTCAACTACTTCGACGCCGACGCCGCCTGGCGCCTCGTGCACGAGCTCGAGGCCGACGTGCCCGGCTCGCGGGCCGCGGCCATCATCAAGCACGCCAACGCCTCGGGGGCCGCGCTCGCCGAGACCCTCGGCGAGGCCTTCGCGCGGGCCCTCGCGGCCGACCCCCAGAGCGCCTTCGGGGGGGTCGTCGCGATCGGCGGTGAGGTCGACGACCAGCTGGCCGCGGTCATCGCCGCCGGGCCCCAGGCCGACGTGATCGTCGCGACCGGCTTCAGTCCCGGGGCGATCGAGGCCCTCGTCGCCCGGCGCAAGGCCACCCGGCTCCTCGCCGCGCCCGCTCCCGAGCCGCTCGGGCTCTCGGTGCGCACCCTGGGCGACACCGCCCTCGTCCAGAGCGCCGACGAGCTGGTGGCCGCGCCCGCGACGTGGACGTGCGCGACGAGGGCCGTCCCGACGCCGGCCCAGCTGGTCGACCTCGTGGTCGCCTGGCGGGTCTGTGCGCGCACGACCTCCAACGCCGTCGTCATCGCGCGCGACGGCGTCGCGGTGGGCGTGGGCGCCGGCCAGCAGTCCCGGGTCGTCGCGGCCGAGCTCGCCATCGCCAAGGCCGGCGAGCGGGCCCGGGGGGCGTCGGCCGCCTCCGACGCGTTCTTCCCGTTCCCCGACGGGCTCGAGCGACTCATCGAGGCCGGGGTCACGGCCGTCGTCCAGCCGGGCGGGTCGGTGCGCGACCGCGAGATCGTCGCGGCCGCCGACGCGGCGGGGATTGCGATGATGATGACCGGCGAGCGGCACTTTCGCCACTAGGGCCACGGGGTCACACGGCGACGATGTCGACGAGTCTCTCCAGCCCCATGAAGTCGTCGGGGTTTCGCGTGTAGAGCGTGAGCCCGTGGGCGTGCGCCGTGGCCGCGATCAAGAGATCGGCCATGCGTGATCGGTGGCGTCGTCCCGAGGCCGCGACCGACGCCACGACGAGGGCGAAGCTGCGCGCCGCCGCCGCGTCGAAGGGGATCGGCTCGAGGGTGGCCTCCACCTGCTGGAGTCGAGCCTGACGGGCGGAGCGCTCCGTGATCGCCGAGGCGAGGATCGGCCCCGCGGCCAGCTCCGCGAAGGTGATCGCACTGATCGAGACCGACGCCGGGAGAGCCCGCTGGACCGCCGGGTCGTCCCAGTCGATGACGACCGAGGTGTCGAGCAGTCCCGTCGTCACCTAGAGACCGGGGTCGATGACCGCGTCGAGGTCGGCGCGGAAGCGACCGGCGTCGACGGGGGGTCCCCCACGGAGAACGGCGGCGAGGGAGGACGTCGTAACGACGGTGCGGGTCGCGGGGGACAGGGGGCGCAACTCGGCGACGGGCACCCCGTGGCGGGTCACGACGAAGCTCTCGCCGGCCACGACCCGGTCGATGACGCGGGCGTTGTCGTTGCGCAGCTCTCGCTGGGGGATCGTCGGGCTCACGGGGCCAGCGTAGCACTCAGTGCTACAAAGTGCTACGAGTCGGGCCCCCGACCGAGCCGTCGGCGTCGGGCGGGACCCGCGAGGCGGCCCGGGCGAGGGTGGGAAGATGTCACGGGCGGAGTGTCGTGGCGACCTCCCCGGCACCCAGGAGGACCATGGCCCAGTTACTCGACGGCGAACGGGTCGCCGCGGGCGTGAAGATGCAGCTCACCGAGCGCGTCGCTCGTCTCGTCGGGACCGGGGTGACCCCCGGGCTCGGGACGCTCCTCGTGGGCGAGGACCCCTCGAGCGCCCGCTACGTCGCCATGAAGGTGGCCGAGTGCGCCGAGATCGGCGTGCGCTCTTTCGACGTGCACCTGCCCGCCGACGCGAGCCAGGCCGACATCGAGGCCGTCGTCGATCGCTTCAACGAGGACCCGGCCGTCCACTCGATCCTCGTCCAGCTCCCGCTGCCCGCGGGCGTCGACGAGGCGGCCGTGCTGATGCGGGTGCGCCCCGAGAAGGATGTCGACGGGCTCCACCCGGTGAACCTCGGCCGGCTCGTCATGGGCAACCCCGGGCCGCTGCCCTGCACCCCCCAAGGGATCGTCGAGCTGCTCGCCGCCTTCGACGTGCCCGTCGAGGGCCGCCACGTCGTGGTGATCGGTCGCGGTCTCACCATCGGCCGTCCCCTCGCGCTCCTGCTCGCGATGAAGCGGCCCCACTGCAACGCCGCGGTCACGGTCGTGCACACCGGCGTGGAGGACTTCGCCGACCTCGTGCGCGCCGGCGACGTCGTCGTCGCGGCCGCCGGACGGGCGGGCCTGGTGACGGCCGACATGGTCAAGCCCGGGGCGGCCGTCGTGGGGGCGGGCACCTCCTTTGCGGGCCGCCGTCTGCTCTCGGACCTCGCCGAGGACGTCGCCGAGGTGGCCGGGTGGGTCACGCCGCGCCTGGGTGGAGTGGGTCCCATGACCCGTGCCATGCTGTTGCGCAACGCCGTGCTGGCCGCCGAGAGGACACGATGACCACCACCGACGACGCCCACCACGACGAACGTGGTCGAGAGCTCGACTACCGGCCCTGGGGCGCCTTCTGGGTGCTCGACGACGAGCGCGGCGACCACAAGGTGAAGCGGCTCGTGGTCGAGCCCGGGAAGCGGTTGAGCTATCAGCGCCACCGCCGGCGCGCCGAGCACTGGTTCGTGGTGGCCGGCGTCGCGACGGTGGTGCTCGACGGCGAGGAGTTCACCCTCGGGCCGGGCCAGAGCACCGACATCGCGGTCGGCCAGGCGCACCGGTGCGAGAACCGCGGCACCGAGCCGGTGACCCTCGTCGAGGTCCAGACCGGCACCTATTT
>JAKABC010000060.1 GCA_021802025.1 Actinomycetes bacterium | reverse complement strand
CGGTATGGTTGTCGAGGACGAAGGTGTTTTCAGTTTTCAGTCTCACAACTCAATCTTGAAGCACCTTCGTCTACTTCACGATTGATAGCCGGACGCGGCGAATCCCCCGCTCAAATCCGAAGAGCCGGAAATCATTGGGGATCAGCCTCGGCTAACCTAAGTGGTCCGGGGTTGAGCATTTCTCAATGCATTTCGCCATCCGCCGGGCCGCTAGCTCATCGGGAAGAGCAGGGGACTTTTAATCCCAAGGTGCCGGGATCGAGACCCGGGCGGCCCACCAAGAACCCCAGAAGCGCAAGGCACTTGAGCCCCGGGGCACGTCAAGTGACGCAGTTCGGGAATCGACCAGCGATTAAGCACCGCCTCGACGTAGATTCCGGGTGCGGTCTTTCCAAACTCGTCTGGATTGGGGGTGCTGACGTTGGTTGTGAAGATCAGCTCACGATCGTTATGCCATCGAATGACACCCACTAGCTCTTCGGCCTCTACACGAACTCGGTGACGCTCTCGAGAGTCGTCGAGAGGTCGTGAGAGTTGCCTCGTTCGCCGACTGCCCACAATCTTCAGATCAGCAAGGCGAACACCGTGCTTGTCGCGCACGAGTTGACGGCGTATCTGGAGTACAACGGGGTCTTTGGCGGCGCCCAATCTCTCAAGCCACGCAATCACGGCGCTTAATGTGGCTCAGTCTCAGCTGGAGTCCGAGGTGCACACTTGGCGGTTCCCGCTAGCCACAGAGCGCGTGTCGGCCCCACCAACTCGCAGTTGACTCGGTTCAACGAGAGGTTCCACTCGGTCATCCGAGTTGCCGCTGACAACTTTCTCCCGGACAGGATTTTCAATGACTTACAAAAACATTTCCTAGAAGACAACCTCTGGCATGCTACCTAGTCGACCGAACGAATCATCGCCATTGACATCGACGAGCATCGAGTGATCGACGATGTCCTGCGACAGAACGATTCCGTGCGGGCCAGCTCCGTCATCGCCCAAGAGGTGCCGCACGCTGGAGAGAACTTGGCGCGACACCTCAATGTGCGCGGCTTCGCTCAGTGAGAGGCGGAATGATCCATCGCCCGAGATGGTCCCAGATCGTTCGCGGCAAGTAAAGTTGCGCGAAACACCCTCGGAAGGCTCTATGGCCACAGATGAAACGCGCTCTACGGTGTTTTTCGAACCTGAGTTGGCCTCCTTGCTTGATGAGGAGTACCCCCATTTCAGTGACGCCGAACTAGCTCGCCGCCGTCGAGCAGTCGAGGACTTGATGGCGTCTAAGTCAGTGACGCACCTCTTGATTTATGGGATTGGTGGACGTGGTGGTGCCGTGACGTGGCTCTCGCAGTGGTTGGTCACCAACGAGGCGCAGCTCGTCGTGACCCCAGATGCACGGGACACCCTCTTTGTGCAGTACTTCAACCACGTTCCCCTAGCGACGAAACTGGCCACTGACGCCTCGGTGAAGTGGGGCGGCGCCTCAACGATTGAGTCCTCCATCGAGGAACTACGCCGTCGAAGTGCGAGCGAGGGCCGCGTCGGCGTCATTGGTCCTCTCCCCCTCGGTGCAGCGCGAGTGCTGGAGGACGCTTTCGGCCCGGTCGTGGATCTCAACGCTGGCTACAACCACCTTCGGCTCATCAAGTCACCCGAGGAACTCCTCTGGTTTCGCCTCGGCGCCCGGCTCGCCGATCTCTCGATCGAGGCTCTCGCCAATCAACTTCGCCCGGGGCTCAGCGAACGCGACCTGGTCGGCATTGTCGAGGCGGCATATCACTCATACGGGGGCGTAAACGGCATCCACTATTTTGCCGTAAACGCGATGTCGGATCCGCAGTACTGCGTCCCGCGACAGCACCCGTCCACCCGACGGGTGCGTCACGGCGACGTGCTCAGCACCGAGATAACAGCAAACTTTTTTGACTACGGCGGCCAGGTGCTTCGGACCTTCAGTGTGGGAGAAGAACTCTCCCCAATCTTTCGCGAACTCCACGACGTCGCCGATGCGGCCTACCACGCAATAGCTGAGCGTCTGTTGCCCGGCACCCACGTGTCGGAACTCGTCGATGCGGCGCGCCTTATCGAAGACGCAGGCTTTACGACCTTTGACGATCTCGTCCACGGTTATGGCGGCGGCTACCTCCCACCGATACTTGGCTCGTTGAGCCGAACCAATGAGGCCATTCCCGACATGGTCTTAGAAGAGGGGATGATGCTGGTCGTGCAGCCCAACGTCGTCACGACTGACCACCGCGCCGGAGTCCAAACGGGCGAGTGCCTCGTTGTCACTGCGGACGGTCCCGCACGACTGCACACGAGCGTCCAGGGTGCTCGGTGCGTCGCTGGATAGGCGCGCCGTCAGCGACAACCGAGATCTGCGACTGGGCCGACGCACCGAGTCACACGACCATGACTCGCAATTCCACGGCGCCGAGATTGAGACCCGGGTGGCCCGCTAGAGGTATTGGAATATTCACGTTCGTGAACGACAACCGTCGTGCGTCTGCTGAGAAAAGTCGGATCCCCCCCACAACGTCGCGAAGAACTCGAACGGGTCCTGCGAAGTCACTGACCAAAGTCGGCTCAGGTGACGGCGATATCCGCAGTGGGTCGCACTGAGACGCCACTCACGGCCAAATTGATGAAGAGAACTGGGCTAGTGAGTGAGGGCGCCTGAGAGGTGACGTCCGTGCTCGCCGGCCAGACGTTCGGCGTCGCGACGCATCTCGGCGGCCAGGTCCTTGAACTGGTCCAGGGCGGGATTCACGCCCACCAGAGTGAACTCCGTTTCCACCACACGCAGGTCCAGTCCCCAGACGTCTTCCAAGATGCGTCGCATCCAGCCGGACGCGTGGTCCCACCCCTCACGTGGAGTTCCCGGGCCGTAGGCGCCGCCGCGCACGACAACCAATACCGCCGGTCGGCCCCGCAACGGCTGGCCCGCACCGCTCGCGAGACGCGGGTCGGTCAGTGCGAGATCCACCCATGCCTTGACGTGCTGGGAGATGCCGAAGTTGTAGAGCGGGACGGCGAACAGATACGCCTCGGCCGCCACCAGCTCGTCGACCAGCGTGCTCGCGAGCACAAGTGCGCCCCGCTGGTCGTCGCTTAGGCTCTCGGGGTGCGCGCGGTCGGCGGTCACCGCCAGCGCCCAGGACGTGGCCGGAATCGGCTCGCGCCCGACGTGTCGGCGAGTGATCACGTCATCCGGGTTTTCCTGGCGCCACGCCGCCTCCACGATGTCGGCGATGGCGCGACTCACCGAGCCCTCGTCACGGATACTGGCGTCGAGTCGAAAGAGTGGCATCAATGGTCCTTTGTTGTAGGTGCCTGTTCACATTTTACAGGTAACTTTTTAAAACGAAGCCGCCTCTAGAAACAGAGTTACTAGTATAATGAAATCTCATGGAGAGTGCACCGACGATCCGCACCGATCAGGGTTCAGAATCGTCCAAATCCTGCGACCAGGCACTTGCGCACGCCTTCACCTTCCTAGGCAAAAGGTGGAACGGGGTCATCCTGGGAACCCTGACCAAGGGCGCGTCGGGATTCGCCGAGTTGCGACGCAACGTGACCGGAATCAGCGATTCCGTGCTCTCCGAGCGCCTCGGCGAGCTGCAGGCCACGGGGCTCATCATCCGCGCGGTCGATCCCGGCCCCCCCGTCGCCGTGATTTACCAGCTGTCCGAGGTCGGTTCCGCTCTCATTCCGGCCCTGCACGCACTCAGCTCCTGGGCGTCGGAGAACTTCCCGGGCGAGGGCGACACCGCGTAGTCACCACCGTCACTCGAGCGGCCAGACGACGCCCGCCATCTTCTCGGACGGCGCCAGGGCCGGCCACCAGCCTCGATCGTGCGCACTCGGTGGTGGCACACCGAGCGGGAACGCCGCTCAGGTAACGAAACTCGCCTGGACCGACGGACGGGTTCGACTCGTTCATGCGCACAACGTAGAGAGCTGCCCGTTCGCCTCAGTCGCCGCGCAGTGTCACCAGCCGGTCGCCGGCGCTGACAAGGGCGACGTCGGCGCTCGCCCGGCACCTGCAAAGAGGTTCGTCGCTACGCGTCTCGGGGGTCCCGGCAATCTCACACCTCTTGCAGTCTCAGTCGGTACCACTGAATTCGTCCGAGCAAAGGCTGCTCCGAGAAACGGGCCAACGTGAGTTCACCCGCCCAGACGAGGCTGCCAATCCCCATGTGCCGGAATCGAGACCCGCATGGCCACCGAGGTCTTGTCGCCGGGCGACGTCCACGAGTCAGAACGTCCTCGACGCCAGAATTGGCCCTACGACACCCGCGGGACAAGTCGGCCCTTGACACCAACACCTCGGCACCGCTTGGGCGTCCTCGTCGTGGACGTCACCCTCACGCCGTCCTGTAACACAACAAGGTCACAGCGTCATCGAGCCACCGTCGAGGAAGGCGCGCCCTCGAAGCGGTGTATGTCGATCAGACTCGAAGAGCTCCGCAGGATGCAGTGGACACCAGCACACTTTTTACAGCGCGACGCGTGGCGCCACCAACTGCTCGCCGAACACGCATTGCGCGCCGACGTCAAACGTGTCCGCGCCGAACGCGCGAACTCCGGGGGGCGCCCCGGGTCTCGTTGAGACCCGGGGCGGCTCACCCCGGCACTACTCAGATGACGCGGACGTTCTGCGCCTCTTCACCCTTCTTACCGGGCGCCGCGGTGAACTCGACTCGCTGACCCTCTTCGAGGGTCTTGTAACCCTCACCCTGGATGTTCGAGAAGTGAACGAACACGTCGTCACCCTGCTCGCGGGAAATGAACCCGAATCCTTTTTCCGCGTTGAAAAACTTCACGGTGCCTTGTGCCACGATTCACTCAATTTCTAAAAAGCGTCGAAACGACCTTTTCGTTTCATCCGCACCGTAAGCGTACACGCCTTGGGAGATGTGTGGCCAAGAACGTCCATCAACTCACGGGGCCGCACCCCCTCGCGCACCCCAGCCGCGGCTACACCCGGCGGCCCTAGCGCTGGATGTCGCCTGGTCCGCAAGTGTTCGTAGGGTCAACGCACGAGCAGTGGACACATTGACAACTGGTCGGGGCGCTTACAGACTCGTGAGGGTTCACCGGTGACGAGTTGGAGGTAGCGGTGGCGTACGAGAAGGGCCCGATGTTTTCAGGTGCACGACTGGAGGACGCGGACTTCTCCCGCGCTCGTCTACACGCACCGAACTTTGAGGGCGCACGGATCACCGACGCGTGGCTGCACGACGCCGATATCTCGGGCGACCTGGAAGGGCTCCGTCTCAACGGGATCGAGGTCGCGCCGCTCGTCGAGGCGGAACGAACCCGGCTCTTCCCCGAGCTCGCGCGGCTTCGGGCGACCGACCCCCAGGGACTCGCCGAGGCGTGGTCGATGGTGGAGGAACTGTGGCGTGCCACAATCTCGCGGGCGCGCGATCTCGGCGAGGCGGTGCTCCATGAACGCGTCGACGACGAGTGGAGTTTCGTTGAGACCCAGCGCCATCTCGTTCTCGCGACCGACTGCTGGCTCCGGCGGATGGTAAAGGGGATGGCCCAGCCCTACCACCCTTGGGGACTCGCGGGATCGTGGCTGACCGACCCGCGTGCGTGGGGACTCGACACGACCGCCAACCCGTCGCTTGAGGACATCCTGGCCGTCCGGGCTGAGCGAATGGACGAAGTCGCTCGCGAGATCGCGGACCTGACAACGGTCGAGCTCAAACGAGTGTGCGTACCCCCGAGCGCGGTCGGACACCCCGAGCACGAGCACACCGTCCTGGAGTGTCTCCACGTGATCCTCAACGAGGAATGGGAGCATCACCGATACGCGACCCGCGATCTCGCGTTGCTCGAGAGCGTATAAGACCGCGCCACGTCGACCTCGGCGCTCGCCCTCGAACTCGACGCGGCAAGATTTCCGTCGCCGTCCGGCGTCTCGTGGGACGCGCCGTATCGGTTCGTCAGGGGGACGAGTCTTTTCGACCAAGAGGCGTAGCCCGAAAAGGAACCTCAGTTCGGGGTGCGAGCTCCGGGTCCCTGGTCGCCGAAGAGGCCCTTCTTGGTCTCGCGCTTGGCGTGCTTGTCGCTGCGCTTTTCCTTGAGCGACTTGCCGATCTTCTTGGCGTTGTGGTGGTTCGGTGACTTGTCGGCCACGCGGACTCCTCTCATAGGCGTCGTCGGTGGTGGCGGCGTCGAGGTCGTCATCGCGAACACCCCCGACATCTGATCAGCGTCGTGGGCGACCTGCGAGGCCTCGTCGTCGAGGCTACTCGCACCCTTTGGTCAGGCGAGCCCCCCCGACCCGCCAAGGGCGCGGCGCACGATGTCCTCGCTATCAGGGTTGATCGACCACCACGTCCAGCGCCCCCGCCTCTCCGCCACGACCACCCCGGCCTCGGCGAGAACCTTCGTGTGATGGGAGATCGTGGGTTGGCTCCGACGCAGGGGAACCTCTAAGTCGCACGAGCAGGCCGCGCCGCGCTCGAGCAGGATCGAGAGGAGCCGGAGACGCACCGGATCGGCCAGCGACCCGAGGAGCCGGGCCAGGCGCACGGCCTCGACTTCGCGAAGGGGCGCGTCCCCGAGGGCTCCCACGCACGACTCGTCCTCGAACCCGTCGGCCGAGACGGCCACTCCTATCGGCGCGCGCCGCCCCTCGGACCACCTATCGACGGTCATCGATGCAATAATAGCCATCGATGACCGTGAATCCGTGGCGGGGAGACCCCGTGCGCAGTGAGGGGCCGAGCGGACCCGACGACGCCGCGGGTCCCCGCCACGACGCGCCCGGTGCGGTCACGACCCTCGAGCCCGACCGTCCGGTCGTCGCTCGACTCTCGATCCTCGACCGGTTCTTGCCCCTGTGGATCGTCGGCGCGATGGCTCTCGGAATCGGGCTCGGTCGCGCCTTTCCGACCCTGAACACGCACCTCGACGCGATTCAGGTGACCCGGGGCACCTCCTTGCCCATCTTCGTCGGCCTGCTCGTGATGATGTACCCGGTGCTCGCCAAGGTGCGCTACGGCGAGCTCGACGCCGTCACGACGGACCGACGCCTGCTCGTCTCGTCGCTCGTCTTGAACTGGGTGGTCGGTCCGGCCGTGATGTTCGCCCTCGCGTGGGCCTTCCTCCCCGACCAGCCGACGTACCGCACGGGGCTGATCATCGTGGGCCTCGCCCGGTGCATCGCCATGGTGCTGGTCTGGAACGACCTGTCCGGTGGCGACCGGGAGGCGGCCGCGGTGCTCGTCGCCCTCAACGCGCTCTTCCAGATCGTCGCCTTCGCCCTCCTCGGCTACTTCTACCTGCGCGTCCTGCCCCACTGGCTGGGCCTGTCGACGGTGGGGGTGCGCTTCTCGATGGGCGAGATCGCCGCGACGGTGGCGATCTTCCTCGGGATTCCCCTCGTGGCCGGGTTCCTCACCCGACGCATCGCCGAGCGGACCCGCGGGCGCGCGTGGTACGAGACGCGCTTCCTCCCCCGCGTCGGTCCCCTGGCGTTGGTGGGTCTGCTCTACACCATCGTCGTCCTCTTCTCCCTCCAGGGCCACACCATCTCCGCTCACCCCCTCGACGTGGCGCGCATCGCCCTGCCCCTGCTCGCCTACTTCGCCGTGGTGTGGACCGGCGCCTTCGCCTGGGGTCGGGCCCTCGGACTCTCCTACGAGCGCACCGCCACGCTCGCCTTCACCGCCGCCGGCAACAACTTCGAGCTCGCGATCGCCGTGTGCATCGGCGTCTTCGGGGTCACCTCCGGTGAGGCGCTGGCCGGCGTGGTGGGTCCCTTGATCGAGGTGCCCGTCCTCGTCGCCCTGGTCTACGTCTCGCTGTGGGCGAAGCGCCGGCTCTACTCGACCGCGACCGACTGACCCGACCGAGGAGACGACCGTGCACCTACTGGCCATCGGCGGCAGCGACGCCGGGATCGCCGCCGCCCTGCGCGCCCGCGAACTCGACGACGCGCACGAGATCACCGTGATGCTCGCCGACGAGTTCCCCAACTTCTCCGTCTGCGGCCTCCCCTACCTCGTCTCGGGCGAGGTCGCCGACTGGCGCGACCTCGCGCACCGGCGCCGCGAGGAGATCGAGGCACTCGGGATCCGGGTGGTGACCGGTGCGACCGCGCGGGCGATCGACGTCGCCGGCCACCGGGTCCGGGCGACCGGCCCCGAGGGCTCGGAGTGGGCCACGCCTTACGACCGCTTGGTCATCGCGACGGGCGCCACCCCGGTGCGCCCGACCATTGCTGGACTCGAGCGGCTCGGCGCGGCCGACGGGGTCCACGCGCTGCACACGATGGACGACGCCTTCGCGGTCTTGGCCACGCTCAGCGAGCGTCGTCCCGAGCGCGCGGTGGTTATCGGGGCCGGCTACATCGGACTCGAGATGGCCGAGGCCCTCACCCACCGGGGCCTCGCGGTGAGCCTCGTCGAGGCCCTGCCCCAGGTCCTATCGAGCCTCGACCCCGCGCTCGCCGCCGTGGTCGCGGCCACGCTGGTCGCCCACGGGGTCGAGGTGCGCACCGCGACCACGGTGCGCGAGGTCGCCCGCGTCGGCGACGAGCTCGTGGTGCGCACGACGAGCGCGGACGGCGACAACGTCGAAATCCGCGCCGGCCTCGTGCTCGTCGTCACGGGCGTCACCCCCGACGTCGGGCTCGCGCGCGCCGCCGGCGCCACCCTCGGCGCGCGCGGCGCTATCCAGGTGGACCGACGCATGGCGACCGGCCTGCCCGACATCTACGCCGCGGGCGACTGCGTGATCACCCACCACGCCCTGCTCGGTGAGACGTACCTACCCCTCGGCACGACGGCCCACAAGCAGGGCCGGATCGCCGGCGAGAACGCGCTGGGTGGCGACCGCCACTTCGCCGGGAGCCTCGGCACCCAGGTCGTGCGGGTCTTCGAGACCGTCGCCGCGCGCACGGGGATCCGCGACCACGAGGCCCGCGACGCCGGCCTCAACCCGAGGACGGCCGTGGTATCAGTCGACGACCACAAGGCGTACTACCCGGGCGCGACCAGGATTGCGGTGCGGCTCACGGGTGATGACACCAACGGTCGGCTCCTCGGGGTCCAGCTCGTGGGCACGGTCGCCAGCGCCGTGCACAAGCGCGTCGACACCGTCGCGGCCGCCCTCTTCTCGGGACTCGGGGTCGATGAGCTCGGTGACCTCGACCTCGCCTACACCCCACCCCTCGGCAGCCCCTGGGACGCGCTGCAGGTCGCGGCCCAGCGCTGGCGGGCCGAGGCGCCGACGCGGGTCGATCGGTGAGCTCGCCCTCGTCCCGCGGCG
>JAKABC010000059.1 GCA_021802025.1 Actinomycetes bacterium | reverse complement strand
CGACCCGACGCGCTAGGCGGACTCGAGACACGTCCTGGGGCCGGCGCCCGGGCGCCCGGTGGCTCAGCCGACGGGGGTTCCGGTGACGCTCACCACCCCGTCGTAGGCGCCGACCACGTGCGCCGGTCCGCCGGCGGCCGGTGGGTCGAGGACGAGGACCTGTTGGTCCACGACGACCGTCACCGACGAGTAGTGGCCCACCGCCAAGAGGTCCCAGGGGGTGAAGCTCCCGTGGTTCCACTGGACGTAGTCGCCGGAAACTTGGGGCCGCTCGGTGTACTGCTCACGGATCGTGAGGGCGACCAGCGCTCCCCCGCCCACCGTGGCGAAGCCGACGGCGTCCGAGGGCGTCACCGCGCCGATTCGGGAGGTGAACGCGAGCCCGTTGCGCGCCCCGGTAAACAATCGGGGGTCCCAGAAGACGGGGTGGGCACAGCTGTTGCTGTTGGCGTAGTCGATCGCCGGCACCAGGGCGTTCCCGGCGCCGGTCGCGGCCCGGCCCTCGAGGGCGCGCACGAGCGCCGAGCCCATCGCGCTCACGGGTATCGACAGGCCACTCGAGCCGGCGAAGTCCCCGTGGCCGTGGTGGCTGGCGAAGGCCGGCAGCGCGGAGATCCGTGCGACGAAGGGCTCGAGCGTCGCGCGCCACGGGCTCGCGGCGCTGGCCCGGGAGAAGACGTAGTAGTCGCCGCTGCCCGCACAGCCCTTCTGCGGGTCCGGCGCCCCACTCGCCAGCGTCTCGACCCCGTAGGCGGCGATGCGCACCGGGTAGGCGTACTGCGCCGGCACCGAGGACGAGACCAGGCGGTCTTTGAAGGGCACGTAGTGGGCGCCCTCAAGCGTCCGTTCGCCGGCCAGCTTGGCCACGCGGAAGGCCGCGTCATCGATCACGAGCGCCGTGCCCGCCTCGTGGGCCGCCTGCTCGGCGTAGTTCAAGGTGGCGTTGGCCTCGTTGTTGAGGGCGTCGGCGCGCGCCACGATCGTCGACACCGAGCCGACGTGTATCGGGGCCAACTTCGCCTCGGCCGGCGACCCGGCGACGAGGACGCCCCCGGCGAGCGCGAGCGCCGCCGCGATCACTGCGAACCGCGCGAAACGGCCCCCACCACGACCCACGACGACCCCCTTCGTCGAGTCGAAACGTACCACCGGCCGCCCTCGGCGGTGTGGGGTCGCCCCGCGGGGCGGCGCGGCCCCTAGGGACGGGCCGCGTCGGCCGTCGCCACGAGGTGGCGCGCGGCGCGCGCCTCGTCGACGCGCGCGACCGGGGTCGTCTGGGGCGCGCGGTGCAGCCCCTCGGGGTCGCTCGCCGCGCGCTCGGCGATGCGCTCGATCGCCTGGGCCAGGGCCTCGAGGGTCTGGGGGCTCTCGGTCTCGGTCGGCTCGAACATGAGGGCCTCGTCCACGATGAGCGGGAAGTAGACGGTGGGCGCGTGGAAGCCCTCCTCGAGCAGGGCCTTGGCGACGTCGAGGGCCCGCACGCCGTAGGCGTCCTTGAGCGGCGTCGCGCGCAGCGTGCACTCGTGCATGCAGGCGCGATCGTGGGCCGCCGGCAGGATCGCGGCCAGGCGCCGGCGCAGCCAGTTGGCGTTGAGCACCGCGTGCTGGGCCACCCGGGTCAGGCCCTCGGCCCCGTGGACGTGGATGTAGGCGAGGGCCCGGGCGAGCACCAGGGCGTTGCCGTGCCAGCCGTGGACCCGGCCGATCGAGCGCGCGGGCGTCGCCCAGGCGTAGCCCGCGCCCTCGCGCACGGCGCGCGGTCCGGGCAGGAAGTCGACCAGGTGCGCGGCGACCGCGACCGGTCCGGCCCCCGGGCCCCCGCCGCCGTGGGGGGTGGCGAAGGTCTTGTGCAGGTTCATGTGCACGATGTCAAAGCCCATGTCGCCCGGGCGCACGACCCCCAAGATGGCGTTGAGGTTCGCGCCGTCGTAGTAGAGGAGCCCGCCGACCTCGTGGACGGCGGCGGCGATCTCGACGATCTCCTCTTCGAAGAGCCCGAGCGTGTTGGGGTTGGTGAGCATGATGCCCGCCACGTCGGGTCCGAGCACGCCGCGCAGCGCCTCGAGGTCCACCAGGCCCCGGTCGTTGGAGGGGACGGTCGTGACCTCGTAGCCGCCGAGGGTGACCGAGGCGGGGTTGGTGCCGTGGGCCGAGTCGGGGATGATGACCCGTCGACGCACGTCCCCGCGGCTCTCGTGATAGGCGCGCATGAGCAAGAGACCCGTCAGCTCGCCGGCCGCTCCGGCCGCCGGCTGCAGGGTGGCCGCGGCCATGCCGGTGACCGCACAGAGCCGCTCTTCGAGCTCCACCAGGATCTGGAGCCACCCCTGGGTGAGGGCGGCCGGGGCGGCGGGGTGCACGCTCGCCAGGCCCGGGTCGGCCGCCACCGCGTCGCAGAACTTGGGGTTGTACTTCATGGTGCACGAGCCCAGCGGGTACATCCCGAGGTCCACCGAGAACTGCCGGTGGCTCAACCGGGTCACGTGGGCCACGAGGTCGCGTTCGGAGACCTCGGCGATGGGAACGGGCGCCTCGGCCAGGTGGGCCGCCGGCACCAGCTCGGTGAGGGGGCGGGCCGGCACGTCGGTCGTGCGCAGCTGGTAGGCGCGTCGCCCGGGCACCGAGATCTCAAAGAGGGTGGGCTCGGCCTCGCGCCCCATGAGGGGCGCTGACGAGGCCCGCCCGGCGGGGCTCGCGGTCACTGGAGGGCTCCTCTCATCGCGGCGACGTAGTGGTCGATCTCGGCCCGGGTCCGCCGCTCGGTCACCGTGACGAGCAGCACCTCCTCGGGTGCGTCGAGGGAGCGGTCCCCCGGATCCACGAGGGTGTCCAGGGCGACCCCGGCGAGGATCCCCGCGTCGGCCAGGCGCGCCACGACCTCGCGAGCCGGTCGGCGCAGGCGCAGCGCGAACTCCCGGAAGAACGGTCCGGCGCTCGCGGGGGTGACCCCGTCGAGTCCCGTCACCTCGTCGAAGAGGTAGTGGGCCCCCTGGGCGCAGCGCGTCGCCACCTCGGCCAGTCCCGCCGTGCCCAGCCAGCCCAACTGGACGGCCGCGGCGACGGCCATGAGGGTCTGGTTGGTGCAGACGTTCGAGGTCGCCTTCTCGCGCCGGATGTCCTGTTCGCGCGCGCGCAGCGTCGTCACGTAGGCCCGCCGCCCCTCGGTGTCGAGCGTCTCGCCGACGATCCGCCCGGGCAGGCGGCGCACCTGGGCCTCGGCGCAGGCGAAGAGCCCGAGGTAGGGCCCGCCGAAGGAGAGCGCCGTGCCGAAGGGCTGGCCCTCCCCGACGAAGACGTCGGCCCCCCACGACCCGGCCGAGCGCAGCACCCCCGCGGCCACCGGGTCGCCCGCCACGACGAGCAGGCCGCCCGCCGCCGCGGCGAGGGCCTTCGCCGCGGCGAGGTCCTCGAGGACCCCCAGGTAGTTCGGGTAGGCGACGACGAGGGCGGCCGCGTCCGTCGCATCGACACTCGACCAGTCCGTGTGACCCTCGACGAGGGGCACCTCGACGATCTCGTGACCGGTGCCGGCGGCGAAGGTGCGCGCGACGGCGCGCCAGTGCGGGTGCACCCCGGACGAGACGAGCATGCGCGAGCGCCCGGTGGCCCCGTGGGCCATGTTGAGCCCCTCGACGAGCGCCGTGGCCCCGTCGTAGAGGGAGGCGTTGGCGATCGGCAGGCCGGCCAGTCGCGACACCAGCGTCTGGTACTCGAAGATCGCCTGGAGGACCCCCTGGGCGACCTCGGGCTGGTAGGGCGTGTACGCGGTCACGAACTCGCTGCGCCCGGCGAGGGCCCTCACCACCGGGGGGACCTCGTGGTCGTAGGCCCCGGCGCCGGCGAAGCAGACCAGCTCGCTCGCTCGCGCGCGGTTGGCCGCGCCGTAGCCCGCGACGAGGGCCGCGGCGTCGGGCTCGGTCATCCCCGCCGGCAGGTCCAGCCCCCCGGCCAGGCGCACCGCCGAGGGCACGTGGGCGTAGAGGCCCTCGAGCGAGTCCACCCCGACGAAGGCCAGCATGGCCGCGACCTCCTCGGCGGTGTGGGGCAGGTAGTCGGCCATCACGACTCCTTGGCGACGAAGGGCGGGGCAACGACGGTCGCCTCGACCGCGCGACCGCGCAGGACGACGGTGACGGATTCGCCGAGGGCGAGCCCCGGGGTGAGCAGACCCATCCCGATCCCCCGTTCGAGGACCGGTGAGTAGTTCCCCGAGGACAGGTAGCCCACCGAGCGGCCCTCGGCGACGACCTCGGCCCCCTCGCGCAGCGGCTGGCGGCCCGCCGAGACCACCCCCACCAGGCGCCGGCGCGGGCCACTCGCGCGCTCGCTCTCCACGGCCGCCCGGCCGCGGAAGGTCGGCTTGTTCCAGCCGAGCACCCAGCCGAGGCCCGCCTCGAGGGTCGTCGAGGTGAGCGAGAGCTCGTGGCCGTACAGGGGCAGTCCGGCCTCGAGGCGCAGGGTGTCGCGCGCCCCCAAACCGGCCGGGGTCACCCCGGCCGCCACCAGGGCCCGCCACAGCCGCTCGGCCACCTCGTTGGGGGCCGCGATCTCGATCCCCGGCTCGCCGGTGTACCCGGTGCCCGCGACGCGCACCTCGACCCCCGCGTAGTCGAGGCGGACGACCCGGTTGCGGGCGACCTCGCCAAAACGTGGGTCGACCCGCGCCGCGCGCTCGCGCGCCGCCGGTCCCTGCACGGCGAGCACGCTGCGCTCGCCGGTCACGTCCACCCCCGGGAGGGCCCCGAGCACCCCGGAGGTGTTCGAGGCGTTGGGCATGACGTCAAAGGAGTCCTCGTCGACCCACCAGACGATGATGTCGTCGACGACGAAGCCGTCCTCGGTGAGCAGGTGGGTGTACTGGGCCCGACCGGGCCCGATCTTGGTCAGGTCGTTGGTGAGCGTCGCCTGCAGGGCGTCGAAGGCCCCCTCTCCGGCGCAGCGCACCGTGCCGAGGTGACTGACGTCAAAGACGACCGCGTCGCGCCGACACGCGAGGTGCTCGGCGAGGGTGCCCGAGGGGTACGCCAGGGGCATCTCCCAACCGCCGAAGGGGACCATCTTCGCCCCGAGCTCGACGTGGACGTCGTGGAGGTGGCTGCGGCGAACGTCCACTACGCGGCCCTCTCGCTGAGATCGCTGAGGTGGGCTACCTCGAGCAGCCGCTCGAAGTCGCGCCGGTACACCACCACCAGGGGCACCTCGGGGTAGAGGTCGCGAAACCGGCGGACCTTCTGGTTCTTGCGGGTCACGAGGCGCTGGGCGAGCACGGTCAGCTCGACGAACAGGCCGGGCCCGGCGAGGTAGAAGTCGGGACGAAAGGCGCGCGTGGGCGTGCCGTCGGGGCCCCACTCGAGGGGGAACTCCACCGGCTCGTACAGCCAGTCGTAGCCCGACAGCGTGAGCAGTCGGGCGAAGAGGGCCTCGGAGGGGTGCGCGAAGTCCCCCTCGACCGGGACCGCGGCGCTGGGGTGGCGGCGACGGGGGTCCCCACCACGAGTGGGCGAGCTCACGCCGTGACGGCCCCCTTCTCCGACTGTGGGGGCTCTTCGCGCAGGGTGGTCGTGAGCTCGGCGACCACCGTGGCGAGCGGGACGATGTTGAAGACGCCCTGGCCCCCGCGCAGCAGGTCGACCAGTTCGCCGTCGTCGTGGGCGAGGACCGAGCCGGCGTCCGAGAGCACGAGGCTGGCCGCGGCGAGGTCGGCCCCGAGGGCGCGCCGCAGGCACTCCACGGCCTGGCGGGCGCGCGCGAGCGACACCCCGGCGTCCAAGAGGCGCTTGATCACCTTCACCTCGAGGATGTCGGCGTAGGCGTAGCGACGCTTGGAGCCGCTGCCGCGCGCCACGGCGATCGAGGGGGTGACCAGACCCGTGCGCGCCCAGTAGTCGAGCTGGCGGTAGGTGACGCCGGTGAGCCGGCACACGGTTGGTCCGCTGAATCCGAAGTCGCTGTCGCCCATCTCCCCCTCCCGACCGAGGACCGGGATCCGCCCGGACTACACGAGTGTAGTTATCCCCGGGCTACTCGGCAAACAGGTCCGGGCGCCCGAGCGAACTCGAGGAGGCCTCGGCGTAGAGCCGCGGCGGGATCCGCCCGGCCCGCCGGGCCAACCAGCCGGCCCGCACGGCCGTGGCCACGGCCTCGCCCATGGCCACCGGGTCGAGGGCGCGGTTGATGGCCGAGGCCGCGAGCACCCCGGCGCAGCCCAGCTCCATGGCCAGCGCGGCGTCCGAGGCCGTCCCCAGGCCCGCGTCGAGCAGGACCGGCACGCCCACGCGCTCGCAGATCAGGGCGACGGCGTGGGGGTTACGCACCCCGAGCCCCGAGCCGATCGGCGATCCGAGCGGCATCACGGCCACGCAGCCCACCTGCTCGAGTCGTTGGGCGACCACCAGGTCGTCGTTGGTGTACGCCCACACCTCGAAACCGTCGGCGACCAGCTCCTGGGCGGCCGCGAGGGTCTCGACGACGTCGGGCAGCAGCGTGCGGTCGTCGCCGATCACCTCGAGCTTGACCCGGTCGGTCTCGAAGGCCTCGCGGGCCAGCCGGGCGGTCGCGACGGCCTCGCGCGCGCTGTAGCAGCCGGCGGTGTTGGGCAGCAGGGCCACCTTGTTGCGCTCGAGCACGTCGTAGAGCGAGCCCTCGACCGACGGGTCGACCCGGCGCAGGGCGACGGTCGCGATCTCGACGTGGGCGGCCTCCAGGGTCGCCTCGAGGACCTCGAGGGACCGGAACCCGCCCGTGCCAAAGACCAGGCGCGAGTCCGACTCGAACGAGCCGACGCTCAGCAGCTCTTCCACTGCGCCCAGCGTAGTTGCGCCGCGGCGAAACTAGGGTTGGAGCGTGCAGCCCGCGGTCGCTCTGACCATCGCCGGCTCGGACTCGGGTGGGGGCGCCGGGATCCAGGCTGACCTCAAGACCTTCGCCGCCCTGGGGGTCTTTGGCACCTCGGCCCTCACCGCGGTGACGGCCCAGAACACCCGGGGGGTCGACGCCGTCGCCGTGCTCACCCCCGACGAGGTCGAGGCTCAGGTGCGCGCGGTCGTCGCGGACTTCACCGTGGCCGCCACCAAGACCGGCATGCTCGCCACGCCCGAGGTCGTCGAGCGGGTGGCGACCCTCGCCGAGGCCGGCCTCCTCCCCCAGCTCGTCGTGGACCCGGTCCTCGTCGCCACGAGCGGCGACCTGCTCATGAAAGACGGCGGGGTCCAGGCCTACCGCGACCGCCTCGTGCCCCTGGCGACGGTCATCACGCCCAACCTCGCCGAGGCCGCCGCCCTGGTGGAGGTCGACCCCCGCGACGTGCGCTCAGAGGCGGACCTCGTCGCGCTGGCCCGGCGCGTCGGGGCCCTCGGCGCGGGCGCGACCCTCGTCAAGGGCGGGCATCTGCGCGCGCTCGACCGCTCCCCCGACGTGCTCGTCGTCGGGAGCGCACTGAGCGTGCTCGACGGGGCCCGCGTGGCCACCGACAACGACCACGGCACCGGGTGCACCCTCTCGGCGGCGATCTGCGCCGGTCTCGCGCGGGGCCGCTCCGTCGCCGAGGCCGTCGCCGAGGCGAAGGCCTACGTGCGCGCGGCCCTGGAGGGCGCGGCGACCTGGCGGCTCGGACATGGCCGCGGGCCGGTCGACCACTTCGGGTGGGGACGGTGAGCGAGGCCCCTCGCCCACCGCTCACCACGACGACGAGCATCTGGCCCGCCGCGACCATCGCCCTGGTGGGCGTCGCGCTGCTCGCCACCTTCCTCATCGTCGACTGGGCGACCAGTCGCCCTATCGCAACGCCGAGCGGCCCGACCCCGGTGGTGGTGGGCGGGCTCGGGGTCGAGCGGCCGCTCGTCGCCGGCCTCGCCTACTGCGACCAGCCCCTCGAGGTGCCCACGGACCTCGTGAGCGGCTTCATCTTCCCCGTGGGCACGACACCGCGACCCGGCTCGAACACCCTCAACCTCGGCGCCGGCGACTTCGACTGCGTGGAGCAGCTGGCGACGGCCCACGCGACGAGCGGTGAGATCCTCGGCTTCTACCGCGCCCACCTGCCGGTCCTCGGCTGGAGCCTCTTTTCCACGAGCCCCTCGCCCACCGGCCACCCCCAGTACCTCTTCCAGCGCTCCTCGAGCGACGGCTTCTACTGGGAGATCGGCGTCACGGTCCGACACGCCGCCGCCGGCCGGGTGAGCTGGAGCTTCACCCTCTTCCAGAACTCCCAGACGGTCTAGACCGCGACGGCGACCGGTTCGGGCTCCTCGACGCGCACCGACCGTGTGATCGAGGACCACAGGGCGAGATTGAGCGGGTAGATCACGTAGCCCACCCGGGTCGCCGAGGCCACGCAGATCACGACCGTAAAGGCCACCGCGAGCACCCCGAGGAGCTGGCTGAGTGAGAGCGGGTGGTGGTGGCGCAGGTAGCGCGCGAAGAACGCCCCGCCCACGACGAAGGCCGCCGGGGCGAGCACGTGGCCGAGGACCGGCTCCCAGGTGGTTAGGACGTGCCCGGGCAGCGCGCTCGCCGCGGGCGAGGTCACCCCGGCGAGACCGAGCGGGAAGGCGAAGACGTTCGCCATGAAGGCGACCGGGTTGCGCACGGCGAAGGGCAGTGTCGTGGCGAGCACGATCACCCCCACCCAGGCGAGGACCCGCGGCCAGGCGGCGCGACCCTCGCGGTCGCGCGCGACGAGCAGGGCCCCCGCGGCCAGCGGCCACGCCGTGAGCTTCATCGCCGCCGCGAGCCCCAGGGCGACGCCGGTCAGGTTGACCTGGCGGCGTTGCAGCGCCGCCACCGCGAGCAGGCTGAGCGCGAGGATCGGCATGTCGTCCCCACCGGTCGAGAGGAAGAGCGCCCCGCTCGGCAGGGCGATCAGGACCTGGGCCACGCGCAGCTTCTGGTCGGCGTGCGCGCGCAACAGCGCCAGCGCCGCCGCGCTCGTCGCCAGGGTCATGAGCGTCATGATGATGCGCGCGTCGGTGAGGCCGTTCTCCTCGTGGGTCGTCGCCGAGGGCAGCCCGAAGACCCCCATGAGCGGGAAGTACGGGAAGAACGACTCGAAGGCCGGCAGCCCCTTGATCTCGCCCACCACCTTGCCGTTGTGGTCGTAGGCGCGATAGGGCGTGTGGTCCTTCGAGAGCGCCTGGCCGGCCCGGGTGATCACCCCGACCTCGGGCTGGGCGTGGTGCCAGTGGGCCTCGAGCCCGAGGGGCACCGCGACCGCGCCCACCGCGACCGCCACGAGCAGCACGACTCGGGCCAGGTGGACCCGACGGCGCACCACTCGTGCGAGCACCACTGCCACGACCCCGGCCAGCGCGTAGGGGCCGATCGTCAGGTAGCCCCACTGCCACTGGGCCCCCTGGGATGAGAAGACCCCG
>JAKABC010000058.1 GCA_021802025.1 Actinomycetes bacterium | reverse complement strand
CGCTCGACCGTATCGCCGGATTCTGGCGGTCTTCCTGACTGCGGTAGTGCTCGAGGCCGTTGTCAGTTCGGTTTCGCCCTTGGTGTTGCGCGCCATCTTCGACATCGGAATCGCTCAGCGGCGCGAAGGGGTCATCATCGGACTCGCGGTCCTGGCCGCCGGGCTCGCGATCGTGGACGCTATCCTCTCGCTCGCCGAGCGGCGCATCTCGGCGATGGTGGGTGAGGGTCTGATCTACGACCTGCGCGCGCGGGTCTACGGTCACATCCAACGGATGCCCATCGCGTTCTTCTCGCGCACCCAGACGGGTGCCTTGATCAGTCGGTTGAACAACGACGTCATCGGCGCCCAGCAAGCCTTCACGGACCTCTTCTCGAACGTCGTCGGAAACGTCGTGCTCGTCACCTTGATCCTTATCACGATGTTCTTTCTGAGTTGGCAGATAACACTGGTCGCACTGGTCCTATTGCCGGTGTTCCTGATCCCGGCCCGCCTCGTCGGGCGCCGGTTGGGCGCGTTGTTCCATCGCGGGATGGAGCTCAACGCCGAGATGAACATGGTCATGTCCGAGCGCTTCAACGTCGCCGGCGCGATGGTGGTCAAGTTGTTCGGGCGTCCATCCGACGAGCTCACGACATTTCAGCACCGCGCCGGTGAAGTGCGTGACATGGGGGTGCGCCAGGCGACGTACCAACGGTTCTTCTTCGTCGCGCTTGGCTTGACGGCGTCACTCGCCACCGCCTTCGCCTACGGGTACGGAGGGGTCGCTGTCTTACACGGGACCTTGGCGATCGGCACGGTGGTGGCGCTCACGATGTACGTGACGCGTCTCTATGGCCCGCTCACCCAGCTGTCGAACCTCAACATCGACTACGTGTCGGCGATGGTGAGCTTCGAGCGGCTCTTCGAGGTCCTCGACCTCGAACCGATGATCGTCGAAAGCGCCGACGCCGTCGCGATCCCCGACGGACCGGTGACCCTTCACTTCGAACATGTCTCGTTCTCGTACCCCGGTGCGGAGGAGGTGTCGCTTGCGTCCCTGGAGGCGGTCGCCACGCTGGACGCCACGCCCCGTAACCCGGTCCTGCACGACGTCAGCTTCGACGTGTCACCGGGCACTATGACGGCGCTGGTTGGACCGAGCGGCGCCGGCAAGACGACGATCTCGCTCTTGGTGTCCCGGTTGTACGACGTGGACGAGGGTCGCATCAGCATGAATGGGCTCGACCTGCGCGACGCAACGGTGGCGTCGCTGAACGCGACCGTCGGGGTGGTGACACAGGATCCGCACCTCTTCCACGACACCCTGCGCGCGAACCTGCTCTTCGCTCGGCCCGAGGCGACCGAGGCCGAGATGCACGCGGCGCTCGTCGCGGCCCAGATCGCCGACCTCGTCGACGGCCTGCCGCTCGGCCTCGACACCGTGGTGGGGGAGCGGGGCTACCGCCTCTCGGGCGGGGAGAAGCAGCGCGTGGCCATCGCCCGGCTGCTGTTGAAGTCCCCGCGGCTGGTCGTGCTAGACGAGGCGACGGCCCACCTCGACGCCGAGAGCGAGGCCGCAGTCCAGCGGGCCCTCGACGCCACGATGGCCGAGCGGACCTCGCTGGTGATCGCCCACCGGCTCTCGACGATCCGTGGGGCCGACCAGATCCTGGTGGTCGAGGGCGGGCGGATCGTCGAGCGCGGGACCCACGAGGAGCTCCACGCGCGACCCGGGCTGTACTTCGACCTCTACGAGACCCAGTTCGCGACCCAGGCCTAGCCCATGGCGTGGGCGCCGCCGTCGACGTGCACGATCGCCCCCGTCGTCGCGCGCAGTAGCGGCGAGAGCAGGGCGACCGCGGCGTCACCCACCACTGAGGTGTCGTTCACGTCCCAGCCCAGAGGCGCCCGGTCGGCCCACGTGTCCTCGAAGAGCGAGAAGCCCGGGATGGACTTCGCCGCGATCGAGCGCAGGGGACCGGCCGCGAGCATGTTGACCCGGATCCGGTCGGGGCCGACCTCGCGGGCCAGGTAGCGCCCGAGGGACTCCAGGGCCGCCTTGGCGACCCCCATCCAGTCGTACTGGGGGTAGGCGCGCGACCCGTCGAAGTCGAGCGCCACCACCGAGGCGCCCCCGGGCGCGCTCGAGCGGGCGAGCAGGGGGCGTAACGCGCCCACCAGGGCGGCCAGGGAGTAGGTGGAGGCGTGCAGGGCCGTCGCGACATCCTCGAAGGGCGCACTGAACATCCCCGAGCCCAGACAGCTCGCCGGGGCGTAGCCGATCGCGTGCACCAGGCCGTCGAGGCGCCCGAAGCGCCCCTCGAGCGTGGTGGCGGCGGCGTGGACCTGGGCCGGGTCGGTGACGTCGAGCTCGATCACCTCGCCGACCTCGCCCACCTCGGCCAGCTTGCGCGCGGTGCGTCGGGTCAGCGACATCCCCCGACCGAAGCTCGACAGGGCGACCGCGGCCCCCTCCTCGAGGGCCCGACGGGCGATCGCGAAGGCCAGGGAGTCGTCGGTGAGGACCCCCGTGACCAGGAGCCGGTGATCGTCCAGGAGCGCCATCTTGTTAGCGTACTGCCGGGCCTAGCGAAGCGAGGGCGGACGTGACAGCACAGAGTGTGGGCATCCTCGGGGGCACGGGTCCGGCCGGGCGCGGTGTGGCCGTGCGCCTCGCGGTCGCCGGTCACCGGGTCGTGATCGGCTCGCGCGACGCGGTGCGTGCGCGCGAGGTGGCCGAGTCGCTGTCGGCGGGCCCCGGCGCGATCGAGGGCGCCGACAACGCGGGCGCCGCTCTCTGCGAGGTCGTGGTGGTGGCGACTCCGTGGGATTCGGCGGTGGCGACCGTGCGCGCGCTGGGTGCCTCTCTCGCGGGCAAGGTCGTCATCTCGATGGTCAACGCCCTCGCGCGTGAGGGTAAAGAGGTCATCCCGCTCTATCCGCCCCGGGGCGCGATGGCGGCCCAGATCGCGGCCGTCCTGCCCGAGAGCCGCGTCGTGGGCGCCTTCCACCACCTGCCCGCCGCCCTCATGGAGGATCTCGCCAGCGGCTTAGAGGCCGACGTGGCCGTCGTGGGCGACGACGCCGAGGCGCGCGCCGTGGTGGTGAGCCTCATCGACGCGATGCCCGGGTTGCGCGCGGTGGAGGTGGGATCGATGTCGCTCGCCGGCGCCGTCGAGGCCTTCACGGCGGTGTGCGTCTCGATCAACATCCGTCATCGGGCTCACTCGTCGGTGGCTTTCCGGGGCCTTCGGGCGTGATGCGCCTCTACGACTCCGCGCGCCGGGCCGTCGCTCCGGTGACGTCCACGGGGCCCGTGACGATGTACAGCTGCGGGATCACCCCCTACGACGCGGCGCACCTCGGCCACGCCTTCGTCTACCTGGCCTTCGACGTGCTCACCCGACGGTTGCGCGACGACGGCCACGAGGTGCGCGTGGTGCGCAACGTGACCGACGTCGACGACGATATCTTGCGCAAGGCCCGCGAACTCGGTGTGCACTACCTCGACCTCGCGGCGCGTGAGCTCGCGACCTTCGAACGCGACATGCGCCTGATCAACCTGCTGCCGGTCTACGCCGAACCGCGCGCGACCGGGGCCATCGCCGAGATCCTCACGTTGATCGGGCGGACCTTCGACGAGGGGATCGCCTACGAGGTCGACGGCTACGTCTACTTCGAGGTCGCCAAGTTCCCCCGCTTCGGCCAGGTGAGCCACGAGTCGCGCGCCCGCATGATCGAGCTCGCGGCCGAGCACGGGGGGCGCCCCGACGACCCGCGCAAGCGTGACCCGCTCGACTTCGTGCTCTGGCAGCCCTCGCTCGAGGACGAACCGGCCTGGGAGTCGCGCTGGGGCCCCGGACGACCCGGCTGGCACATCGAGTGCTCGGCCCTGGCGCTGCGCGAGCTCGGCGAGACCCTCGACGTCCACGGCGGGGGACGGGACCTGGCCTTCCCCCACCACGAGTGCGAGGCGGCCCAGAGCGAGTCGGTCAGCGGGGCCCCGTTCGTGCGTCACTGGATGCACGTGGGCCTGGTGGGCTACGACGGCACCAAGATGTCGAAGTCGCTGGGCAACCTCGTCTTCGTGAGCGAGCTCGCCAGCCGCAGCGAGCCGGCGGCGGTGCGCCTGGCGCTCCTCGCCCAGCACTACCGCGTCGACTGGGAGTGGCGCGACGAGCTGCTGGCCGCGGCGCGAAGCCGACTGGCCACGTGGCGCTCGACGGTGGGCGGGCGCGAGTCGGGGGTCCTCGGGGATGTGCGCGCGGCCCTCGACGACGACCTCGACACGCCCGGCGCGCTCGAGGCGATCGACGCCGCGGCCCACGCCGGGGCGAGCGTTCAGGCGGCGGCGGCCCTGCTCGGCGTTACGCTGTAGCGTCGAAAGGACCCCATGTCGCAGATCGCGGTGACCCTGCCCGACGGCGCCACGCGCGCGCTCGCCGCGGGCTCGACGGCACGGGACCTGGCCCGGGCGATCGGTCCGCGCCTCGAGCGAGACGCCCTGGCGGTCCGGGTCAACGGTGAGCTGCGGGACCTGTCGGTGGAGCTCCGCGACGGCGACGAGGTCGCGATCGTCGTAGCCGGTTCGCCCGAGGGCCGCGACGTGCTGCGCCACTCGACCGCCCACGTGCTCGCCCAGGCGGTGATCCGCCTGTGGCCGGGGGCCAAGTACGCCATCGGCCCGGCGATCGAGAACGGCTTCTACTACGACTTCGATCTGCCCGGCGGGGCGCGCTTCAGCGACGACGACCTCGCGCGCATCGAGGCCGAGATGCGCGGCATCATCGCCGAGGACCAGCCCTTCACCCGCGCCGAGATGTCGACCGAGGAGGGGTTGGCCGTCTTTTCTGATCAGCCCTACAAGGTGGAGATCATCACCCAGGTGCGCGAGGGCGCCCGCGACGCGGAGGACCTGGGCGAGGTCGCGGCCGGTTCGAGCGTCTCGGTCTATCGCAACACCGACGCCTTCGTCGACCTGTGTCGGGGTCCCCACGTTCCCTCGACCGGCCGTCTCGGCCACTTCCGGCTGATGCGGGTGGCCGGCGCGTACTGGCGCGGGGACGAGAAGCGTCCCCAGCTCCAGCGCGTCTACGGCACCGCCTGGGAGTCGACGTCGGCCCTCGAGGCCCACCTCCACCAGCTCGCCGAAGCCGAGAAGCGTGACCACCGGCGCCTGGCGAGCGAACTGGACCTGCTGAGCTTCCCCGTCGAACTGGGCGGGGGGCTCGCGGTGTGGCACCCCCGCGGGGGGATCGCGCGCAAGGAGATGGAGGACTTCAGCCGGGCCCGTCACCTCGAGGGCGGCTACGAGTTCGTCGTCACCCCCCACATCGCCAACGCCCGCCTCTACGAGACCTCGGGCCACCTCGGGTTCTACAAGGACGGGATGTACCCGCCGATGGAGATGGACAACGGGACGTACTACCCCAAGCCGATGAACTGCCCGATGCACTGTCTGATCTACAAGAGCCGCCCACGCAGCTACCGCGAGCTGCCGCTGCGGCTCTTCGAGCTCGGCACCGTCTACCGCTACGAGCGCGCCGGGACCCTGCACGGCCTGCTGCGGATCCGGGGCTTCACCCAGGACGACGCGCACATCTACTGCACCGAGGACCAGCTCCAAGAAGAGATCGCCTCGCTGCTTTCGTTCGTGATGGACATGCTGCGCGCCTTCGGCTTCAGCGAATTCACGGCCAATCTGTCGACCAAGGACCCGGACAAGTACGTCGGCAGCGACGAGATTTGGGTGGCGTCGACCGAGGCGCTGCGCGCGGCGCTCGAGCGCTTCGGGCTGGCCTACGCCATCAAGGAGGGTGACGCCGCCTTCTACGGGCCCAAGATCGATATCGACGTGCGCGACGCGATCGGACGGACCTGGCAGCTCTCGACGATCCAGTGCGACTTCAACCACCCGGCCCGCTTCGACCTGGAGTACGTGGGCGCCGACAACCAGCACCACCGCCCGATCATGCTGCACCGGGCCCTCTTCGGCTCGATCGAGCGCTTCTTCGGCGTGCTGCTCGAGCACTACGCGGGCAACCTGCCCACCTGGCTCGCGCCCGAACAGGCCCGCGTGCTCGGGGTGCGCAACGATCACGACGGCTACGCCGGCGAGGTCGTCGCGTCGTTGCGCGCACGGGGCGTACGCGTCGGCCTCGAGGCGGCCGACGAGCCCCTGGGCGCGCGCATCCGCCGCGCCAAGCTCGAGAAAGTCCCCTACGTGCTCGTGGTGGGCGACGACGACGTGGCCGCGCGCACGCTCGGGGTGAACGCGCGCGGCTCGGAGAGTCCCGAGCGCGGGGTCGCCCTCGAGGAGTTCGCGGCGCGCCTCGCGGCCGAGATCGCCGCCCACGGCGCACCCGAGGTCGTCTAGTGCCGCTCGAGCGCTTCTCGGCCGCCTGGCGCGAGGCGTACGTGGAGGGGGTCTCGTCGGACGCGGCGCGCACCGAGGGCTGCGTCTTTTGCCGGTTGGCCCACGAGGCGGTGGGGGAGGCGAGCGGCGTGCTCGAGCGGCGCGCCCACGGTTACGTCGTGCTCAACGCCTTCCCCTACGGCTCGGGCCACGTGCTCGTGGTGCCCTACCGCCACGCCGAGACCCTCGAGGAGCTCTCCGAGGCGGAGTCGAGCGAGCTGTGGCAGAGCGTCACCGCGGTCAGCCGCGCGCTGCGCGCGGCCTATCGGCCCGACGGGCTCAACGTCGGGTTCAACCTCGGCCACGCGGCCGGCGCGGGCATCCCGCGCCACCTCCACGCCCATCTCCTGCCGCGCTGGGACGGCGACACCAACTTCATGACGACCATCGCCGAGACCCGAGTGCTGCCCGAGTCGCTCGCCTCCACCTGGCGCAAGGTGAGCGCGGCGCTCGTCCCGGGGTCCGCCGGGACGGCGCCGGTAGACTTCGGTCGATGAGCCCCGGAGCCTATGTTCGACGGTAGATTCCGCCGGTCCGTGGAGGTGGTCACCACCCCCATCGGGCGAGGACTCGTGCGCGCCGGCTTCTCGGCCGACGTGCTCACCGCCTCGGGCCTCGTCTTCGCCTGCGCGACGGCCTGGGCGATCGCCCTGGGCACGCACTGGGAGGCCATCGTCCTGCTCACCCTCACGGGCTTCCACGACCTCTTCGACGGGCCCGTGGCCAAGGCCAGTCACCGGACCAGTCAACGCGGCAGCTTCTTCGACTCGGTCGTCGACCGGGTCGCCGACGCCGTTCTTATGGGTGGGGCGGCGTACTACCTGACGGCCCACCACCGCGGCCAGCTCGTCTTGTTGCCCTTCGCGATCCTGACCGCGAGCTTTCTCATCTCCTACCAGCGCTCCAAGGCCGAGAGCCTGGGACTTTCGGCCAAGGGCGGATTGATGGAGCGCGCCGAGCGGATGATCCTGCTCGGAGTGGGGCTGCTCGCCTCGGCGATCTTCGTGCCGGTGCTCTGGGTGATGCTCGCGCTCACCATCATGACGGCCCTCGGGCGCTTCGTGCGGGTCTGGCGCGCCGCCGACCGACCGACCCCGGTCGAGCCCCGCTCCCACCCGCGCCGCGAGCACGTCCGGCGCCGCCGGACCCTCAGCCGCGCGTCGCGCCACTAGTCGTGGCGTCGGGGCACGTCGCGCTCTTTAGATCGGCCGCCCGGATCATCGAGGCGCTGCCCGAGCGCGTCGACGTCGGCGTCGCCGAGTCGGTGGCGCGTTCGATCGGCCCCCGCGGCGCCAAGGCGGCGAGCCTGGCCGACAACCTGCGTCCCGTGCTCGACCCCGACGGCCCGGTCGACGACGAGCTGGTCGAGCTCTTCGTGCGGCGGGGCTTCGCCAGCTACGGCCGCTACTGGGCCGAGGGGGCGAAGCTGCCGGCGGTCGCGCCCGACGAGGTGGTGCGCCGCTTCGTCGTCGCCGAGGGCCTCGAGTACCTCGAGGCGGCCCGCGACGACGGGCGGGGGGTCATCCTCGCCTTGCCCCACGTGGGCTCGTGGGAGTGGGGCGGGGCCTTGCTCGCCCAGCTCGCCATGCCGATGTGGGCCGTGGCCGAGCGGCTCGAACCGCCCGAGCTCTTCGAGTGGTTCGCGGCCAAGCGCGAGGCGATGGGCATCCACGTCGTGCCCCTGGACGGACGGGCCACGGGCACCCTGGTCGGGGTCTTGCGCGCCGGGGGCATCGTGGGTCTGCTGTGCGACCGTGACCTCGAGGGCAACGGGATCGAGGTCGAGTTCTTCGCCCGGCGCGTGACCCTGCCGGGCGGGCCGGCGACGCTCGCGCTGCGCACGGGGGCGCCGATCCTCGTCGCGGCGTGCTACTCGGGTCCCGGGCGGGACCACCACGCCGTGGTGCTGCCCCCGATCGTCGCCGAGCGCACGCAGGCCCGGCTGCGCGAGGACGTCACCCGGGTCACCCAGCGCGTCGCCGACGGCCTGGCGTCGCTCATCCGGCGCGCCCCCGAGCAGTGGCACGTCCTGCCGGCGCGCTTCTAGTCCGTGCGCGTCGCGATCCTCTCGCCCTACGCCCTCAGCGTCCCGGGTGGGGTGCAAGAGCAGGTCCTCGGTATGAGCCGCGAGCTCGACGCGCGCGGCCACGAGGTCCTCGTGGTCGCCCCCGACGCGAGCGACACCTCCGCCCACGAGACCCCCGCCACCCTGGTGCGCCTCGGTCGGCGCCTGGCGCTGCCGGCCAACGGCTCGCGGGCGCCCCTCACCCTCTCGCCGCGGGCGGCCCGCGCGGCCGAGCGCGCGGTGAGGGCCTTTGACCCCGAGGTCGTCCACCTCCACGAGCCCGGGGCGCCCGTGCTCGCCTGGGCCACCCTCCTCGCGCACCGCTCGCCGACGGTGGCGACGTTCCACCGCGCCGGCGCGGGACCCGCCGTGAGCCTGACCCGACCCCTGCTGCGGCGCCTGGCCCGCGGGGTCGACGAGGCGGTGGCGGTGAGTGACGCCGCCCGGCGCCTCGCCGAGGGCGCCTACGGGCTGCGCTGCGAGGTGCTCTTTAACGGCATCGAGATGGCGCGCTACGTGGCCGTCGCGCGCGAGCGCGCCGAGGAGGTGACCCTGCTCTTCCTCGGTCGCCTCGAGGCCCGCAAGGGCGCCGACACGGCGATCCGCGCGGTACGTGAGCACAACGCGACCGGCGCGCCCCCGTGGCGACTGGTGGTGGCGGGCGACGGGCCCGAGCGGGCTCGTCTGGAGGCCCTGGCCGCCCACGACGCGCGGGTCACCTTCGTGGGCCGGGTGAGCGACGACGCGAAGCGCTCCTGGTTGCGGCGCTGTCACGCCCTGCTCGCCCCGGCGACCGGGGGCGAGAGCTTCGGGCTCGTCTTGCTCGAGGCCCTGGCGAGCGAGACGGTGGTCGTGGCCAGCGACATCGAGGGCTACCGCGAGGCGGTGGGTCCCCACGCGACCCTGGCGCCACCGCGCGATCCGGGGGCCTGGGCGCGCGCGATCGAG
>JAKABC010000001.1 GCA_021802025.1 Actinomycetes bacterium | reverse complement strand
AGGACCGGCTCGCCGTCCGGGCCGACGGCGCGTCCCGCCCCACTCGCCGCTCAGCCGTCGTCGCCGCGCACCCCCACGTGACGGTCGTCCCATAGCTCGAGTCCACCGCGAATACCCTCGGAGTTCGACACCACCGAGACGCGCGCGGAGACCTCGCCGAGCTCGTCGAGCTTCACGTGGCGCGCGTTGCCCCCACCGAGGTACAGGTGGTCGAACGAGGTCAGCACGTCGAAGTAGGCGATCGCCCGGCGCACCCGGCGATTCCACTTCGCGTGGCCGATGTGCTGGCGAGCGGCGTCGCCGAGCTGTTCGTTGAACGTGTCGCCCTGACGGAAGGGGACCTGGGCGAACTCCATGTGCGGCAACAGCCGCCCGTCCATGAAGAACGCGGAGCCCACGCCCGTGCCCAGGGTGAGGGCCACCTCGAGTCCTCGGCCCTCGATCACCGCGGCGCCTTGGACGTCGGCGTCGTTGGCGACCCGGCACGGGGCGTGGAGCGCCCTCGCGAGGGCGCCGGCCAGGTCGAAGTTCCCCCACGCCGCCACGAGCGCCGGGTCGACCCGCGAGCCGGGTCCCTTGGTGGTCACGAAGTGCGGTGCGCTGAGCACGCGACCTCGGCGCACCAGGCCGGGGAAGCCGACGGCGACGCGGTCGGCCGCGGGCAGCCGTCGCGCCAGGTCCGTCAGTGCCCCCACCAGCCGGTCCGGGGGCATGGGGTAGGTGGTCGCCACGCGGACCCGATCGACCGTCATCTCGCCGCGCCCGTCGAGGACGCCGGCCTTGAGACCGGTACCGCCCACGTCGAACGCCAGGGTCAGCGGGGGTGGGTGGACCTCCGCGCTCGGGGCGCCCGGTCGGGCGGGAGCGTCGCTCACCGGGCCACCCTAGCCACCACACCCATCACGCGCCTGGTCGTCTACTCGTCCTCTCCCGTGGGCTGGAGCACCGCAACGATCCCCGACGGGCGATCGCGCTTCACCCCGCCCGCGACGATCCGTTCTCGTCGCGGTTGGTCCGACTCGAACCGGGATCGCGTGCGATGACGTCGTCGAGGTGTCGACGCCTCTCGCCTTCCCCTACGTCGGGTGGGGCGAAGAGGGGTTCTCCGGGCGCTGTACGCTACGGCTAACGGACCGCTGCCCCCCGGCGGGGACGGCGGCCCCTCGACGAGGGGAGTCGTAGTGGAACCGACGGACACGACCAGTCCCGACTACTACCACCGCGTCGTCGACTGCCAGTGGGCCTGCCCCGCCCACACCAACGTGCCGGGCTACATCCGCCTGATCGCCCAGGGGCGCGACACCGAGGCGTACCTGCTCAACCGGGAGTCGAACGTCTTTCCGGGCATCCTCGGGCGCACGTGCGACCGCCCGTGCGAGCCGGCCTGTCGTCGTTCGCGTGTTGACGGCGAGCCCGTCGCGATCTGCCGACTCAAGCGCGTGGCGGCCGACCTGGCCGACGACGTACGCGCCGCGCTGGCCCCGCTGCCCTCGTCGACCAACGGCCAGCGCGTCGCCCTGATCGGGGCCGGCCCCGCCTCGCTCACCGTCGCCAACGACCTCGCGCCGCTCGGCTACGAGCTGACCCTGTTCGAGCGCTACGACCGTGCCGGCGGCCTGATGCGGACCAACATCCCCTCGTTTCGCCTCCCCGAAGAGGTTCTCGACGACGAGACCGGGGTCATCCTCGAGCGGGGCGTCGACGCGCGCTTTAACTCGCCGGTGACCAGCCTTCGCTCGCTGCGCGAGGCGGGCTACGACGCGGTCTTCGTCGGGGTCGGCGCGCCCCGGGGCAAGGAGCTCGAGCTGCCCGGGCGCCACGACGCCCCCGAGCAGGTCCACGTCGGCATCGAGTGGCTCGAGTCGGTCGCCTTCGGTCACGTCGACACCATCGGCGAGCGGGTGCTCATCATCGGGGTCGGCAACACCGCCATGGACTGCTGTCGTACGGCCCGCCGGCTCGGTGGTCAAGACATCAAGGTCATGGCCCGCCGGCCCCGCGACTACTTCAAGGCCTCCCCCTGGGAGCTCGAGGACGCCGAGGAGGAGGGGGTCGAGATCGTCGTCAACCACGCCCCGACCCGCTTCGTCGTGGAGGGCGGCCGCCTCACGGGAATGGAGTTCGAGGTCCTCGAGTGGGACGGGGGGGGGCGCCACAGCCGAGTCCTCGAGACGGTCATCGTGCCCTGCGACGACGTCATCTTGGCGATCGGCCAGGAGAACGCCTTCCCGTGGATCGAACGCGACCTGGGCCTCGAGTTCGATGAGTGGGGCATGCCCGTCGTGGACACGACGACCTTCGAGTCCACCCTGCCCGGCGTCTTCTTCGGGGGCGACGCCGCCTGGGGGCCCAAGAACATCATCTGGGCCGTCGCCCACGGTCACCAGGCCGCGATCTCCATCGACCTGTTCTTACGGGGCCTACCGGTCGCGGACCGGCCCGCGCCGGGCTCGACCCTGGTGAGCCAGAAGATGGGCCTCTCCCAGTGGAGCTACCACAACGACTTCAACCCCTCGACGCGCCAGAAGATGGAGCACCTCGAGCTGACCACGCGCTTCAGCGCCCTCGACCTTGAGGTCGAGCTCGGCTTCAGCGCGGAGCAGACGGCGCGCGAGGTGCAGCGCTGCCTCAACTGCGACGTACAGACCGACTTCACCGCGAGCCTGTGCATCGAGTGCGACGCCTGCTTGGACATCTGTCCCGTGCAGTGCCTCACCATCACTCCCGACGGCACCGAGGCCGAGCTCCGGGCGCGGCTTCGCGCCCCCGCCCTCCAGCCGGACCAGGCGCTCTTCGTCTCGGCCCCCCTGCCCCAGACCGGTCGGGTGATGGTCAAGGACGAGAACGTCTGCGTGCACTGTGGGTTGTGCGCCGAGCGGTGCCCGACGGCCGCCTGGGACATGGCGCTTTTCGACCTCGCCATCCCCTACGCCGGCTCCACCAACTTCATCCCCGTCGGCACCCGACCCCTCGCGGAGGCTCCATGACCATCGAACTGACCCGGGCCAGTGGCGTGAATGACTTCGCCCTCAAGCTCGCGAACGTCAACGGCACCGGTTCGGCCAGCGCCAACAGCCTCCTCGTGCAGGCCATCTTCCGCATGGGCGTCCCGGTGTCGGGCAAGAACCTCTTCCCCTCCAACATCCAGGGGCTGCCCACGTGGTACGAGGTGCGCGTCAACGCGGACGGGTGGACGGCGCGCTCGCTCGATTACGACCTCGTCATCGCGATGAACGCCCAGACCTACGCGGAGGACGTCGCCGAGGCCCGCGCGGGCGGTTACGTCCTCTACGACTCGACCTGGCCCCTCGGGCCCGAGCTCGCCCGCGACGACGTGACCTTCCTCGGAGTCCCGCTCGCGGCGTTGTGCCTCGAGCACTTCGACCAGCCGCGCGAGCGCATCCTCATGAAGAACATCGCCTACGCCGGGGCGGTGGTGGGACTGCTCGACATCGACCTCGAGGTCGTCTCCGCCCTGCTCGATGAGACGTTCGCGCGCAACGCCGCGCTGCGCGAGTCGAACCAGCGGGCGCTGCGCCTGGGCTACGACTACGCCCTCGAGCACTTTGACTGCCCCCTGGCGTTCCGGGTGGAGCCCCGCGAGGAGACCGGCGAGTCCATCCTGATCGACGGCAACACCGCGGCCGCCCTGGGCGCCCTCTACGCCGGGGCGACCGTCGCCGGCTGGTATCCGATCACGCCGGCCACTGGGGTCATGGACAACTTCACCCGGCTGTGCGCCCGCTACCGCCAGCGCGAGGTGCCGGGGGCGGGGCCCGACGGCGAGACCGAGGTCCGCCACGACTACCTCATCATCCAGGCCGAGGACGAGATCGCCTCGATCGGCATCGTCCTGGGTGCGGGCTGGAGCGGGGCGCGAGCCTTCACGTCGACCTCGGGACCGGGGATCTCGCTCATGAACGAGCTCATCGGCCTGGGCTACTACACCGAGATTCCCGCGGTCATCGTCGACGTCCAGCGGGTGGGCCCGTCGACCGGGATGCCGACGCGCACCCAGCAGGGCGACCTGCTGCTGTGCGCCTACGCCTCCCACGGCGATACCCGACACATCCTCCTGCTCCCGGCCGACCCCCGCGAGTGCTTCGAGTTCACCGCGCAGGCCTTCGACCTGGCCGAGCGGTTCCAGACGCCGGTGTTCGTGTTGAGTGACCTCGACATCGGCATGAACGACTGGGTCGTGCCCCGCCTCACCTGGGACGACGACTACCGGCCCGACCGCGGCCGGGTGCTGAGCGACGCCGACCTCGCCACGATGCGCGAGTTCTACCGCTACACCGACGAAAACGACGAGTTCGTCACCCCCAGAACCCTGCCGGGCTCGGACGAGAAGGGGGCCTACTTCATCCGGGGCTCCGGTCACGACAAGTTCGGGCGTTACACCGAGTCACCCGCCGAGTACCAAGAGGTCGTCGACCGGCTCAAGCGCAAGCACGCGGCCGCCGCGCCCCACGTGCCGGCACCGATCATCGAGCGCCGTCCCGGCGCCACCGTCGGCATCGTGACCATGGGCAGTTGCGACCCGGCGGTACGCGAGGCGGTCAGTGAGCTCGCGAGCCGCGGCGTCGAGTGCGACCTGATGCGAGTGCGCGGTTTCCCCTTCGTCGACGAGGTGCGCGATTTCGTCGCGTCGCACGCGCCGTGCTTCGTGGTCGAGATGAACCGTGACGCCCAGTTGCGCACGCTCATCTCGACCGAGACCGGGGTCCCGCCGGCTTCGATGACCTCGATCCTCGTCTACGGCGGTTTCCCCCTTTCAGCCCGTCACGTCGTCGACGGGGTCCTGGCCCACCTGGAGAGACACTGATGCCCTCGATCACCAAACCCCTAATCCCGCTCAACCCCTTGCCGCGCAACGATCTCGGGCTCACGGTGCGTGACTACGAGGGCGCGATGTCGACCTTGTGCGCCGGCTGTGGTCACGACTCGGTGACCGCCGCCATCACCTACGCCTTCTGGGAGCTCTCGCTCCCCCCACGTCAGATCGCCAAGCTGAGCGGGATCGGCTGCTCCTCGAAGACCCCGACCTACTTCGTGCGTGGCGCTCACGGCTTCAACTCCGCCCACGGCCGCATGGCGGCGATCGCGACCGGAGCGAGCGCCGCCAACCGTGAGCTCACCTACATCGGGATCTCGGGCGACGGGGACTCCCTCTCGATCGGCCTCGGCCACCTCCTGCACGCCATGCGGCGCAACGTGAACATGGTCTACGTGATCGAGAACAACGGCGTCTACGGCCTCACGAAGGGCCAGCTGTCCGCGTCGGCCGACGTCGGGTCGGCACCGAAGAAGGGCGACCCCAACCTCCTCGCACCGATCGACCCGATCATGGTTGGGCTCAGCGTGGGCGCGACGTTCCTCGCGCGCTCGTTCTCGGGTGACAAGGACCAGCTGGTGCCCCTCCTCAAGGCGGCGGTCGCCCACCGCGGGTTCGCGGTCATCGACGTGATCTCGCCCTGCGTCACCTTCAACGACCACGAGAGCTCCACCAAGAGCTACCGCTTCGTTCGCGAGCACGAGGTCAAAGAGGTGGAGGCCGACTTCGTGCCGGTCCAGGCTCCGATCACGGCGAGCGTGGGCAGCGACGTGGCGCGCGAGGTGGTCATGCACGACGGCAGCGTGATGCGCTTCCGTGCGGTCCCGGCGGGCTACGACCCGACCGATCGACTCTCGGTGGAGTCCTACATCCGCGATCGCCAGACGAGGGGGGAGATCGCGACGGGGCTGCTCTACCTCGACGAGTCTCGCGCGGACCTCCACGAGCTCAACCGCACCCCGCCGAACGCACTCGCCCGTGTGCCCTACGAGACCCTCTGCCCCGGGGCCGACGAGCTCGCGCGGCTCCAGGAGACCTTCCGGTGAGCGACGTCGGATTCGAACCCGACGAGGGGGGCGAGGCCGCCTGCTACGCCCACCTCGTCTGCCCCGAGTGCGGCGTCGTGCTCGGCGAACACGATCCGACGTCGTGCCGTGGGGGACCCGAAGGGGTTCCGGAGTGAATCTCCGAACTCCCCCGAACTAACGAAGAAAACTTCATCCTAGGGCCCCGCGATGGGTAGTGTCGCAGAACGTGGGGGATGATTCAGTCGTGACCACCGTCGCCGTGGTCGACGACCACGTGATGGTGGCCGAGATGCTGGCCCTCACCATCACCCACGAACCGGACCTGAGGCTCATTGGCGTCGCCCAATCAGTTCAGGAGGCCTACGCCCTCGTCGAGGTCGAGGTGCCCGACGTCATCTTGATGGACTACCGCCTCCCCGACGGCACGGGCATCGAGGCCGTGACCACCATCCTCGAGCACCACCCCGAGACCCGTATCGTCATGCTCACGGGCAGCGGCGACCACGCTCTCTTGGCGCGCGCCATCGAGGCGGGCTGCGTCGGACTGATCAACAAGGACCGACCCATCGGTGACGTCCTCGCCGCGGTGCGCGCGGCAGCGCGCGGCGAACTCGTCATCCGCTCTCACGAGTTCAGCGGACTGCTCGACCAGATCCGCAAGTCGCCCGATCAGAGGACCCAGCTCCTCACCTCCCGTGAGCTCGAGGTCCTCCAGCTCCTCGCCAAGGGGCGCTCCACCGAGGGCATCGGCGACGACCTGTTCATCTCAATCAACACCGTGCGCAACCACGTCGCCAACATCCTGTCCAAGCTCGGGGTCCACTCCAAACTCGAGGCCGTCGCGATCGCCGCGCGCGAGGGGCTGATTAACCTCGTCGAGGGCGACTGAAGGTTCCCTTAGTTATCGGGCCGTCAGCGCTCGACCCTCCGAGACCTTCGCTACCATGGGCGTGACGTTCGGCCGACCCCGGCGCCGACTCGGGTATACAACGCCTCCGCCGATCGGCCGACTGGACCGGGAGGACGCATGTCGAAGAGGACATTCCGCGCAACGCTAGGGGCGATGGCCGTGGTGCTGGCGACCGCGGGGGTCGGATGGCTCGGTGTGGGTGCCGCCAGCGCCGCGGGGGGACCGCACATCGTGGTGACCCCGCACCTCCGGCTCCACAACCACGAGGTCGTGCGCGTCCACGGCTCGGGCTTCAAGCCGGGTGACTCGGTCTACATCGTCGAGTGCCTACGCAACGCCAAGGGCCAGGGTCAGTGCTACGTGCCCATGAGCCTCGGCGCGCTGCCCAAGGCGGTGACCATCACGGCCTCGGGCACCTTGCCCGTCACGCGCTTCATCGTGCGTACCGGCAAGATCGGTTCGGGGGTCTGCGGGACGACCAGGGTGAACCTGGCCCGGTGCGACGTCAGCGTCGGCAACGCCACCGGCGGCGACTCGACCTCGTTCCCGATCACCTTCGTGCTGCCCAGAAAGAAGTAGCCGTGGCGGGCACGAGGGGCCGCGAGGACGCGCCCCGGGAGCCGCGGGGGCCACGGGAGTGAGACGGGCGGAGGCCGGACGGTGAGCGAGGAGGGGGACGGCGCCGGGTCAGGGCTCGCCGCGCGGCTGCGCGAGGGCCGCGACCAGATCACGACGACCCTGAGGGCCCACTTCAGTTTCGCCTCGCTCCTACTGGTCCTCTTCCTCACCTTCCTCGACAACACGATCGCCAGCGCGGTCTTGACGAGCGTGCAGTCCGAGCTGCACGCCGGGGTCACCGAACTCCAGTGGGTCGTCGGTGGCTACGCCCTCGCCTTCGCCAGCCTGATGCTTATGGCGGGGTCACTCGGTGACACCTTCGGGCGCAAACGGGTGATGTTGATCGGTGTCGGGATCTTCAGCGTCGGATCGATCGTGTGCGCCGTCGCTCCCGACACGACCACCCTCATCGTCGGACGCGTGATCATGGGCGTGGGTGCCGCGGGCTCCGAGCCGTCCACCCTCTCGATGATCCGCCACATCTACCCCAACCGGCGGGCCCGGGCCCGGGCCCTCGGCGTCTGGGCGGCCGTATCGGGTCTCGCCCTCGCCCTCGGTCCGGTAATCGGAGGGGTCCTCGTCGGCCTGTGGACGTGGCGGGCCGTCTTCTGGTTCAACCTGGTCTTCGGCGCGATCGCCTTCATCGTGTCGTCGGTCTCGCTCCAAGAGAGCGTCAACGAGGAGCGACGCAGCATCGACGGCGCGGGGTTCGTCCTGTCGTCGGCCGCCCTAGCGCTGGCCACCTTCGCGACGATCCGGGGTGAGACCTGGGGCTATCGATCGAGCGGGGTCATCACGATGTACGTGATCGCCGGGGTCTCGCTCATCGCGTACTTCGTCGTCGAGAGTCGGGTACGTCACCCCATGCTCCAGGTCGCCTGGGTCAAGAACCGGGCGTTCATGGGCTCGACGGTCATCGCCTTCACGAGTTACTTCTCGATCTTCTCGATCTTCTTCTTCGTCGCCCTCTACCTCGAGATCGTCGCGTCGGTGAGCGCCTACACGCTCGCGCTCGACTTCTTGCCCCTTTTGGGCGGCATGGTCGTCGCCTCCTTGGTGACGGGACGGTGGGTGTCGCGCGTGGGTACCCGGTCCCCACTGGTGCTGGGCTGTTTCCTGGCCGCGGCCGGCGTCCTGCTCACCAATATCGTCCTCACCCCCACCGTGGGCCTCGACCCGCTGGGCTTCACGATGGGGCTCGCCGGGATCGGTTTTGGCATCGTCGTGGTGCCGATCAACCAGACGGCCCTGACCGCCATCCCCGCGACCCACTCGGGCATCGCCGCCTCGACGATCAACACCAGCCGCGAGCTCGGGGCCGTGACGGGAGTGGCCATCCTGGGCTCCCTCGTGAACGGCCAGCTCACCGTCGACCTCACCCAGCGCCTCGTCCAGCTGGGGATCCCGTCGGCCTACCGCCAGCTCGTGATCAACGCCGTCATCACCGGCTCGGTGAACAGCCAGGCCGCGGCCGAGGAGAAGGTCTCCTCCGGGGCGGTGAAGAAGCTCATCGGCGAGGTCGTGCGCGCCGCCTACGGCGCCTTCTCCCACGGCCTCGACCTGGCCCTGACGGCCGCCGGGGTCCTGATGCTGGTGTCGGCCGTGATCGCCGACGCGACGGGCTCGAGTGACCGGCGACCGTTCGTCGAGATCGAGGCCTAGCTCGGCGCTAGGAGCGCTCGGCGCGCAGGCTCGCCTCGATCCCGTCGTTGAGTCGACGCAGCAGTTCGGTGAGCGCCTCGACGTCGCTCGCGCTCCACTCCTGGCACAGGCGGGCGAGGGCCCGCGACCGACGCGCCTCCCGGTTGGCGAGGGCTCGACGGCCCCGCGCCGTCACCGTGAGCAGGGCGGCGCGCCCGTCGCGCGGATCCGGTCGGGTCGCCAGCAGTCCCGTACCCACCATCTGGGCCACGTAGCGGCTGATCGAGGCCTTGGTCACGTGGAGCCGCTCGGCGAGCTCCGAGGCGCGGATCTGGCCGGCGTCGGCGACCTCGCGCAGGATCTCGAGCTGCAGCGGGCCCTCGGCCTCGTCGAGGTGGTGGCGCAGCGGACCGAGGAGCTGTCCGCGGCGCAGCCGACCCCACTCGCGCTCCAGCGTCGTCGGCACCGGGTCGGACCCGGTCTCTCCCGCCACGGTGCTAAGGTACCACGATAGTTACGAAGGGTAACTAATAGCCCCCGGCGCCCCGTTCCGACCGGGACGACCAGGAAAGGACAGCGCGTGACCCACAACCTGACGGCCGAGACCATCACCATCACGGGCCACAACGGCGACGAGATCGAGGCCTACCTCGCCGTTGCGACCGACGTCGAGCGCGCCGGGTCGATCGTCGTGATCCACCACATGCCCGGCTACGACGAGGCCTCCAAGGAGATCGTCCGCAAGTTCGCCGCGAACGGCTACCACGCCCTGATGCCGAACCTCTACCACCGCGTGGCCCCCGGGGCCGCTCCTGATGACGCCGCGGCCACCGCGCGCAACCTCGGCGGGGTCCCCGACGAGCAACTGGTGGGCGACGTCGCCGGCGCGATGGCACACCTAAAGGCCCTATCGACCTCGAACGGCAAGGTCGCCTCGATCGGCTACTGCTCCGGCGGGCGCCAGTCCTTCCTCGCGGGCTGCCGCCTCCCGCTCGACGGCGTGATCGACTGCTACGGCGCCTTCGTCGCCGTCGATCCGCCCTCGGAGTTCCCCCTCAAGGTGAAGGCCGTCATCGGCGAGGCCGGGAACCTCCACGCGCCGCTGCTCGGACTCTTCGGCGCCGAGGACACCTACCCCTCCCCCGAGCAGAACGACGCCCTGGCCGCGGCCCTCACGGCCGCCGGCAAGGAGTTCACCTTCAAGACCTACGAGGGGGCCGCTCACGCGTTCTTCGCCGTGGACCGGCCCTCCTACCGGCCCGAGGTGGCCACCGAGGCCTGGGGCGAGGTCTTCGCGTTCCTCGCGCGGACGGTCGGCTGATGTGCACCTACCAGACCGAGCGGCTCGCCCTGCGCGCGAGCGGCAAGACCGCCGAGGGTTGGACCCGGCTCACCGACGCGACGGTCTACTTCGACCACCCCGTGCACTTCCCGGCCGGACACGCCTTGATGATCGACGTGCTGAATCCGGCGAAGGGGCCCGGCGCCCGCGTCGCCCTCGAGCTCGACGCCGAGAGCGCCCGGGCGCTGGCCGCCGCCATCGTGCGGGCCCTCGATAGCGTCCCCGACGAGTTGCGCGGCGAGCTCGTCTCGTGAGCGTCGCGGCGGCCCGTCGCGACCCGCTGGCCCGGCCCCGGTCGGACCGCTACAAGTGGCTGGTCCTTTCGAACACGACGCTCGGCGTCCTCATGGCAACGATCGACACCTCGATCGTGCTCATCGCGCTGCCCGACGTGTTCAACGGCATCCACATCGACCCCCTGGCCCCGGGCAACACGTTCTACCTCCTCTGGATGATCCTCGGCTTCATGATCGTCACCTCGGTGCTCGTGGTGAGCCTCGGGCGCCTGGGCGACATGCTGGGGCGGGTCAAGATGTACAACCTCGGCTTCGCCGTCTACACCTTCTTCTCGCTGTTGCTCTCGATCACCTGGTTCTCCGGCTCCGCCGCGGCGATCTGGCTCGTCGTGATGCGGCTCTTCCAGGGGGTCGGTGCGGCCTTCCTCATCGCGAACTCGGCGGCGATCCTCACCGACGCCTTCCCCGAGGACCAGCGCGGGATGGCCCTGGGCATCAACCAGATCGCGGGCATCGCGGGCAGCTTCATCGGCCTGGTGCTCGGGGGGCTGCTCGGCCCGATCCAGTGGCGACTGATCTTCATCATCTCGGTGCCGATCGGGATCTTCGGCTCCATCTGGGCCTACCTCCAGCTGCGCGAGATCCCGGTGCGCAAGGACCACCACGTCGACTGGGCCGGCAACCTCACCTTCGCCCTCGGGCTGGTCGCCCTCATGGTCGGGATCACCTACGGGATCCAGCCCTACGGCGGGCACGAGATGGGCTGGACCAGCCCCTTCGTCGACGGGTCGCTGGCGCTCGGCGTGATCAGCCTCGTGGCCTTCGCCCGGCTGGAGCGGCGCTCGTCGGACCCGATGTTCCGCCTGTCGCTCTTTCGGATCCGGGCCTTCAGCGCCGGGTCGATCTCCACGCTGCTCGCCGCGACGGGCCGGGGCGGACTGATGTTCACCATGGTCATCTGGCTCCAGGGCATCTGGCTGCCCCTGCACGGCTACAGCTTCGCCTCGACGCCCCTGTGGGCGGGGATCGCCCTCTTGCCCCTCACGGCCGGGTTCCTGCTCGCCGGACCCCTGTGCGGCTACCTCTCCGACCGCTACGGTTCGCGGGGCTTCACCGTCGGCGGGATGGTCGGTTCGGCGATCTCGTTCCTCCTGCTCGAGACGCTGCCGGCCGACTTCCCCTACCTCGCCTTCGGGGCGCTGCTGCTGTTGAACGGACTGTCGATGGGCGCCTTCTCGGCCCCCAACCGTGCCAGCGTGATGAACGCCCTGCCGCCCGAGCACCGCGGCGTCGGCTCGGGGATGAACTCGACCTTCCAGAACTCGGGTCAGGTGCTCTCGATCGGCATCTTCTTCACCCTCATGATCATCGGACTCTCTCGCACCCTGCCCCCGGCCCTGCGCGCGGGCCTCGTGGCGCGCGGCGTGCCGGCCGCGGTGGCGACCCACGTGGCCACCCTGCCCCCCGTGACGACGCTCTTTGCCTCCTTCCTCGGCTACAACCCCATGGCCAAACTCCTCGGGCCACGGGTGCTCGCCTCGTTGCCGAGCGGTGCGCGCACCGCGATCGTCGGGCGGCGCTTCTTCCCCGACATCATCCAGCACGCCTTCGTCACCGGGCTGCACCCGGCGCTCGACTTCGCCGCAGCCATCTGCGCGATCGCGGCGGTGACCTCCTGGCTGCGCGGGTCCTACCGGCCCACGACGAACGCCGCGCCCGGGGCCGAGGCGCTGGTCGTCGACTGAGTCAACGGGCGTGTCGGCCGCGTCCGACGGGCGCCAGCACGGTGAGCGAACCGTAGGTTATGAACGCGATCGCGACGTGCATCCAGACGAGCACCACCACGGCCCGCAGCGGCGAGCCGACGTAGAGGATGTACGCGTCGGGCACCAAGAGGACCACCGACACCGCCACGGCCAGGCGCGCGTAGAGCCACTCGGGGGCCGAGGTGACCCGCGCCACGAGGGGCCAACCCACCCCGGCGACGACCACGCCGATGACCGTGAGGCGCGCGTAGTCGAAGAAGGCGAAGTGCACGTAGCCGCGCGTCGTGGGGTAGAGCGTCGTGCCCAGGTGTACGAGCAGGGCGTCGGCGACGAGCGACGCGAGTATCGCCACGACGATCGCACCCACGACCCGCGCGAGCGAGGGCGGTCGCGGGGGGCGTAGGTCCACGCGCGCGAGGCGCAGGAGCGGCCGGGTCCAATCGGGCAAAACGTCGTGGGCCCGCCCGAGGACTCCCGTGATGCGCACGTCCATCGCCGAGGAACTCTAGAAAACGTCTCTAAGAGTTCTCTAAATAAACGCCCGTGCGCCCTAGGAGTTCATCGCCTTGTGGATGGTGGTCACGATCCGCTCGACCGACGGCAGGGCCATGTCCTCGAGGGTGTCGGCCGCCGGCAGCGGGATGTGGGGGGTCGTGATGCGCACCACCGGCCCGTCGAGGTCGTAGAAGGCCTCCTCGGCCACGATCGAGGCCACCTCCGCCCCCCAACCGAGGACCCTGGGGTTCTCCTCCACCGTGAAGAGCCGCCCGGTGGCCGAGGTCTCGCGCAGGATCGTCTGGGTGTCCAGGGGAATGAGCGAGCGCACGTCGACAACGGTGCAGTCGATGCCGCCGGCCGCGAGCTCCTCGGCCGCCGCCAGCGCGCGCGGCACCATGAGCCCGAGGGTGGCGATCGTGGCGTGCGACCCCTGGCGCAGCACCGTCGCCGTGCCGAGCGCGTCGACGATCTCCCCCTCGGGGACCTCGCCCTTGGTCGGGTAGAGGGCCTTGGACTCCAAGAAGACGACCGGGTCGTCGTCGCGCACCGCGGCCGCCATCAGCCCGACGACGTCCCGGGGGTTCGAGGGCACGACTACCTTCAGCCCGGGGATCATCATCGCCCAGTTCTCGACGCTCTGGGAGTGCTGGGCCCCGAAGCGCAGCCCCCCGCCGTTGCCCGAGCGGATGACCAGCGGGAAGCTCATCTGGCCGTTGGTCATGTAGCGCGTCTTGGCGATCTCGTTGGCGACGATGTCCCAGCACACGGCGAAGAAGTCCGCGAACATGATCTCGGCGATCGGGCGCAGACCGGTCATGGCCGCCCCCATCGCGGCCCCGAGGATGGCCTGCTCGCTGATCGGCGTGTCGCGCACCCGCACCGGCCCGAACTCCTCGAAGAGCCCGACGGTGCCCTTGAACACCCCGCCGGCCGCCCCGACGTCCTCGCCGAGGAAGAGCACCGACTCGTCCCGTCGCATCTCCTGGGCGATGCCGCGGGCGATCGCCTCTCGGTAGGTCAGTTCCGCCATTCGGCACCTCCGTTGGCCCAGACGTCCTTCATGAGCAGGTCCTCACCGGGCGCGGCGCCCGCCTTGGCCGCCTCGGTGGCGGCGTCGACCTCGGCGTCGACGTCGGCCTCGACGCGCGCGAGGGTGGCCTCGTCGACCCCGAGCTCGACGAGTCGGGCCCGGTAGCGCGAGACCGGGTCGCGCTCGGCCGAGGTCCAGAACGCGACCTCCTCGTCGGGCCGGTACTTGCCGGGATCGGCCCGGGAGTGGCCACCGTGGCGGTAGGTCTCGGCCTCGATCAGGCTCGGTCCCTCACCGGCGCGGGCCCGCTCGATGGCGGTGCGCGCGACCTCGTAGACGGCGTCGGCGTCGTTGCCGTCCACGATGATCGGCTCGAGGCCGTAGGCGGCGGCGCGGTCGGCCGCGGGGTGGGCGACCGCGGTCACCTCCGAGGTACGCGTGTACTCCATGTAGAGGTTGTTCTCGCAGACGAATACGACCGGGAGCTTCCAGATGGCCGCGAAGTTGAGCGCCTCGTGGAAGGCGCCGATGTTCACGGTGCCGTCGCCGAAGAAGACCACCGCCACCTGGTCCGTCCCGCGGTACTGGGCGCTCCAGGCCGCCCCGCAGGCGATCGGCAGGTGGGCGCCGATGATCGCGTAGCTGCCCATCACCCCGTGCTCGACGCTGGTCAGGTGCATCGACCCGCCCTTGCCGGCCATGAGGCCGTTGGCCCGGCCCATCAGCTCGGCGAAGACCGGGGTCATGGCCACCCCGCGGGCGAGGGTGTGGGCGTGGCCCCGGTAGGTCGCGAACGTCCAGTCGTCGGGCCGCATCGCCGCGGCGACCCCGGCGGCGATCGCCTCCTGGCCGATCGAGAGGTGGCTCGTCCCCTTGACGTAGTTCTCCAAGAACAGGTCGTAGGCGCGCGACTCGAACCGGCGCAGGGCGACCTGACTGCGGTAGAGCTCGAGCTTGAAGTCCACGTCGTGGACGGGGGAGGCCTCGGTGGTCGTCATCATCCCTCCTAGTACTTGTTCGCGATCATCAGCTCTCGGGCCGGGAAGTGGGTCAAGACAGCCGGGCCCTCGGGGGTGACCACGATCTCCTCCTCAATCCTCGCCGCCGACACCCCGTCGCTGGCCGGGCAGTAGGTCTCGAGCGCGAACACCATCCCGACCTGGAGTTCTACCGGCTCGGTGAGGCTGTTGAGCCGGCTGATGATGGGCCGCTCGTGCAGGCCGAGGCCGAGGCCGTGACCGAACTGGAGACCGAAGGCGGCCATCTCGTCGGCGAAGCCGAACGACGTCGCCTCGGGCCAGGCCCGGGCGATGACGTCGGTCGTGACCCCCGGCTTCACGAGGTCGATGGCGGCGTCCATCCACTCGCGCGCCCTCGCGTAGGCGTCGCGCTGGGGTCCCGTCGAGCTGCCCACCGACAGGGTGCGGTAGTAGCAGGTCCGGTAGCCGTTGAAGGAGTGGATGATGTCGAAGAACGCCTGGTCCCCCGGCCGGATGATTCGGTCGGTGAAGTTGTGGGGGTGGGGGTTGCACCGCTCGCCCGAGACGGCGTTCACGGCCTCGACCTGGTCCGAGCCCATCTCGTAGAGTCGACGGTTGACCAGTGCCACCATCTCGTTCTCGCGGACCCCGGGCTTGAGGGCGTCGAAGACGTCCTGGTACACCCCGTCGACCATGGCGGCCGCCTGGGACAGCAGGGTCAGTTCGTCGGGGCTCTTGATCTGGCGCGCGTCGAGCATGATCTGCTGGGCGTCGCGCACCGTGACGCCGGCGCGCTCGAGCTCGAAGAGGAAGGGCAGCTCGACGATGTCGAGCCCGACCGGCTGGTCGAGGACCCCGGCGTCAGAGAGCAGGCCCACGATCTCTCGCACCGCCGACTCGAACAGGCCCGCGGAGGGGGCGATCGCCCCGCGCATCCCGAGCATGCCGGCCCGGCAGTTCTCCTTGGCCAGCCACGGGGCGAACAGCTGGTGGTGGCGCGCGGCCGAGCCGAAGTCCCACAGGATCGGCTCGCCCCCCCGGGGGAGCAGGCAGTAGCGGGTCATCTTGTCGCCGAGCGCTCCGCCCACCCAGGTCTGGGAGACGTAGCGGATGTTGTAGAAGTCGAAGAGTAGGAGCGCCCCGAGGTCGCTGCGCTCGAGGGCCTCGCGCGCCCGCGCGAGCCGGTAGGCCCGCAGGCGATCGAAGTCGACCCGGGTCTCGAAGTCGACCCCGTGGAACCCCGGCGTGGCGACGACCGGGCCGAACCCCTCCATCAGCGACCCCCCAGTCCGTCGTCGACCTCGATGCCCTCGGGCACCATCGTCAGGCCGGCGGCCCGCGCTTCTTCGGCGAGCAAGACGGCGAAGTCCTCGCTCGTGTGACCGGCCCCCACCGCCGCCTGGACGATCTCGGCGCAGACCGCGGCGAGTGGCATCGGCACGTGGTGCTCGCGCGCGGCGGCCAGCCCGAGATCGAAGTCCTTGCGCAAGAGCACCGGGGTGAAGGTCGGGGTGAAATCGAGGTTCACGAAGGCCGGCGTCTTGTAGCGCGAGAAGGGCGAGCCGACGACCGAGTCGTTGAGGAACGAGAGCAGCGCGCTGCGCTTCACACCGCCCCGCTCGGCCAGGACCGTCACCTCGGCCAGTGCCTGGGTGACGACGCCGAGAATGACGTTGTGGCAGATCTTGACCAGGCGCGCGGCCTCGCCCTCGCCGACGTAGGTGACACCGCGGCCGATGTCGCGCAGCGTCGCCTCCACCTCGTCGAAGGCCGCCCGCTCGCCCGACACGGCCAGGGTGAGGTTGCCGCTGGCCACCACTTTGGGGTTGCCGCTCACCGGGGCGGCGAGGAAGGCGACCCCGCGCGCCGCGCAGGCCGCGCGAACCGCGGCCGAGGTCTCGGTCGACACGGTCGAGCTGTCCACGACGACCCGCGGCGCGCGCTGCGGGTCGGCCAGCACACCCGCGGGCCCCGTCGTCACCTCGAGGAGGTCGTCGTTGGCCGAGACCATGACGAAGACCACGTCGTGGCCGGCGAGGTCGACCGGCCGGTCGGCCATCGTCGCCCCGTGCGCGACGAGGGCCTCGGCCTTGGCTCGGGTGCGGTTCGTGACCGTCACGTCGCGGCCGGCCGCGAGCAGCCGCGTCGCCATGGCCGCGCCCATTCGCCCGCAGCCGATCCACCCGATTCGCGTCGCCTCGCCCACCGCGCCTCCTCCGGTCAACCCGTGACCGTCTCTTCGATCGACCCCCCGAGGTACAGGGCCCCGATCTCGGGGTGGTGGAGCACCTCGTGGCCGCTGCCGAGCAGCCGCACCCGGCCGTTCTCCATCACCACGCCCTGGTCGGCGAGGCGCAGGGCCTGGCGGGCGTTCTGCTCCACCAACAAGATGGTGCGACCGGCCTCGTTCATCCCCCGGACGGTCTGGAACATCTGGCGCAGGGTCTTGGGATCGAGGCCCATCGAGGGCTCATCCAGGACGACGAGCGTGGGGTCGAGCATGAGGCACCGGGCGAACTCGACGAGGCGCTGCTGGCCGCCCGACAGCGCCCCGGCCTTGTCACCGGCGCGCTCGGACACGATGGGGAAGGCCGCGGCCACCCGCTCGTAGCGCTCGGCGATGACCCGCTTGTCGCGCACGAGGTACGCCCCCAGTTCGACGTTCTGGCGCACCGTCATCTCGCGGAAGAGGCTGTGGTTCTGGGGCACCTGGACGATCCCGCGCTCCAGGATCTGACGGGGACTACGCCCGACGAGGCTCTCGCCCTGGAAGGTGATCGACCCGAGGCGGGGCCGTACCAGGCCACTCACCGCCTTGAGGAGCGTCGACTTGCCCGAGCCGTTGGGGCCGACGATGCAGGTGACGCCCCCGGCCGGCACGTCGAAGGTGACGCCCTTTAAGACGTCGCCCCCGCCGTAGCCCGCGACCACGCCGTCAATGGAGAGGACCGCCTCAGCCACCGGCCACCTCCTCGAACTCCTCCTCGCCACCGCCGAGGTACGCGTCGAGCACCTTGGGGTCGCGACGCACCTCCTCGGGAGTCCCCGAGACGAGGTTGCAGCCCTGGTGCATCACGGTGACCCGGTCGCACAGGCTCATGACGAACTCCATGTTGTGCTCCACGATGAGGAACGTCTTGCCCTGGGCGTTGAGGGCCCGGATCTTCTCGGCGATGCGGTTGATGAGCGTGAGGTTCACGCCCCCCGCCGGCTCGTCGAGCAGGATGACCTGGGGGTCGGCGACCAGCACGTAGGCGAGCTCGAGCAGCTTGCGCTGGCCGTAGGAGAGGGCCCCGGCCTGCAGCTCGGCCAGCTCCGCGATCCCGACGAAGTCGAGCAGCTCGAGGGCGGTCGCCACCTCCTCGGCCGAGGACTTGGACCGGGTGAGCCCGCGCAGCCACCCCTCCTGGCGCTGGGTCGCGACCAGCATGTTCTCGAGCACGCTCAGGCGCTCGAAGATCCGCGTGAGCTGGAAGGTCCGCCCGATCCCCCGGGCGAAGACCTGGTTCGGCTTGAGCCCCGTGATGTCCTCGTCGCGGAAGCGCACCGCGCCCTGGTCGGCCCGGACGTAGCCGGTGACGACATTGAACAGGGTGGTCTTGCCCGAGCCGTTAGGCCCGATGAGCCCGGCGATAGACCCCTCGTCGACCTCGAGGGAGCAGGCCTGGAGGGCGTGGACCCCGCCGAAGGCGCGGCTCACCCCGGTGACCGAAAGGATCGACATCAGGCTCCGCTCCCGGCGAGGGTCGTCTCGGACGCGGCGACCGCAGCCTTCTCGCGCGCGACGCGGCGCGTCACCCGATCGCGGACGAAGACGACGATCCCCTGGGGCATGAAGAGGATGACGAGCAGAAAGAGGGCCCCGAAGAGGATGAGGTAGAGCGAACTATTGGAGAAAGAGAGGGTGAGCCACTGCTGGAACGACTCCAATATGAGCGCACCCAGCAGCGGTCCCACCAGGGTGCCGAAGCCCCCGAGGAAGGCCATGAGGGCAATCGACACGTCAAAGAGCGGGTCGAAGACGAACTGGGGGAAAATCTGGCCCACGAACATCGCGTAGAGCGCCCCGGCCATACCGATCGTGAACTGCGCCAGGGCGAAGCCGGTCAGCTTCACCGCCGTGGTGCGCACGCCGAGTCCGAGCGCCCGGTCCTCGTCGTCGCGGATCGCCAGCATCTGTAGTCCGAAGCGCGAGCGACGCACGACGGCCGAGAGGATCGTGGCGAAAATCACCAGACCGAGCCCGACGTAGTAGAAGGGCAGGTTGTAGTAGCTCTCGCTCCAGCTGATGAACGGCAAGATGAGCCCCGAGGTGCTCCCGGTGAACCCGACGTTGATCGCGGTCAGCTGGAAGACGAAGAAGATCGCGATGGTGATCACGACGAAGGTGTGGCGACGTACCCGCAGGGCGATGGCCCCGATCGGCACCGCCACGAGGGTGGCGAGGAGGCCGCCCAGGGGGACGAGCCAGAACATCGAGGCGCCCGGGGTCATGTTCGCGTGAATCGACACCAGGGCCATGGTGTAGGCGCCCACCCCGTAGGAGACGGCCGAGCCCAGCGCGATGTAGCCCGTGTAGCCCGAGAACATGTTCCACGAGGTCGCACAGGCCATGTAAATGAGGGTGAAGACGCCGATGGTGGTGTAGGCCGGGTTCGACACGACCACCGGGAAGAGGGCGAGGGCGGCGAGCCCGAGCGCCCACGCGGCGCGAGACCAGTGGCGCATCAGGCCGTCCTCGCGAGCTGCTTGCCGAAGAGCCCCTGGGGGCGCAACGACAAGACGATAACGAGGACGATGAAGAAGGTCATCGTCGACCAGATCGGCGACCAGACGACCCCGACCACGTCCTCGAGCATCACCATCCCGATCGAGGCGACGAGGGCCCCGCCGAGACTCCCCATCCCGCCCAAGACGATGATGGTGAGCAGGCGCGAGATCAGGTCGTAGCTCGAACTGGCGTTGAAGGCGTTGGTCGCGCCGAACACCATCCCACCCGCCGCGGTCACCGCGGTCCCGATGCCGAAGCAGATGGTGGCGACCCTCTTGACGTTGATCCCAATCAGGGCCGCCGCCGTCTGATCGGCCAGGGACGCGCGCACGCTCGCCCCGAACCGGGTCCGGTACAGCAGGACCCACAGGGCCGTGAGCAGCACCACGGCCAGGATGAAGCCGAAGACGTAGATGTAGGCGAAGTACACGCCGAAGAGCTTGAACGACTGGTTCACGTACCACGCGCTGATCTGGACGTCGTTCACCGAGAAGATCATGTTGAGTGAGCCCTCGATGAGCAACGAGACGGCGTAGGTCACCAGGATCGACATCGCGGTCTTCTCCGGCCCCTTCAATCGGGCCATGAAGCCCCTCTCCACCACGATCCCCACCACAAAGAGGGTGGGGATCGTGATGAAGAGGCCGACGAAGGGGTCGATACCCCAGTGCAGCTGAATCGCGTAGCTCAGGTAGGCGCCCAGCACCACGAAGATGCCCTGGGCGATGTTGATGATGTCCATCACCCCGAAGATGAGCGTGAGGCCCGTCGCCATGAGGGCGTAGACCGACCCGGTCAGCACCCCGTCGACGATCGCGTAGGTGAGCGCGCTACCCGACATCGATCAGCTCTTCCAGGCCGGCTTGGGGTAGATGACCTTCACCGAGTTGGGGTCGCCCACCGGGTTGACCTGGACGAACTTCGTGCCCTGCCACTGGAAGGTGAAGGCGGTCGGGTCGATGTTCTCACCGAGCTGGTTGAACTTCACTGGGCCCTGCACCGAGGACAGGACCTTGCCCGAGTGCAGGTAGGCGAGGATCTTGGCGTTGTTGAAGCCGTGAGTCGCCTCGACGGCCTGGGTCATCACTTCGCCCACCGAGTAGGCCTCGGCGACGTCGGAGTTGATGTCGGCCGGGGTCCCGCCGTACTGCTTGATGTAGGCCGCCACCATCGCCTTGCTGAGCGGGTTGGCCGAGCCGCCGTACCAGGCGTTGGGCACCATGATGCCGTTGGCGTTCTTCGCGCCCACCGCCGTCAAGAACGCCGCGCCCTGGTCGGGGCCGGCCGTCGCGATGAAGGCCTTGGGGTTGTAGTGCGCCTGCTCGAAGGCCTGCATGAAGGCCGACACCGTGGGCACGTCGACCGAGCCGAGCACGACGACCTGGGCCTTGGCCGCGGCGACCTTGTCGGCGATCGAGGTGTAGTCGGTCACCTCAGCGGGGAAGACCGTGAAGCCGAGCGACTTGATCCCGGCCTTGGACATGATCTTCTGGGCGACCGGGAGCTGGGGCTCGGTGAAGGGGTCGTTCGAGGTGACGTAGTAGGCGGTCGTGGGACGTTGTCCCTTGGGCAGCGACGAGATCCACTTCGCGAAGGGCATGAGGTCGTTCGCCACCGGCAGCGACACGTCGAAGACGTTCTTGAGGTGGGCCTGGAAGACCGACGGCGCGCCGCCCGCCCCCTCGACCATCGCGTAGCCGTACCGCTCGGCGGTCTGGCCGGCCGGCACCGTGAGCAGCGACGAGAAGGGCCCGAACACCAACTGGACGTGGTCCTGGCTGATGAGGTCCTGATAGTTCGTCACCACCTGGGTCGGACTCGACGCGTCGGACTTGATGATCAGCTTGATCTTGTGGCCGAGCAGGCCGCCGTGGGCGTTCTGCTCCTTCGCCCACAGCTCGTAGCCGCGCTGGAACGCCTGGCCGTCGGCCGAGAAGTCGCCCGAGAGCGACAACGAAATGCCGATGTTGACCGGTGCGCCCTTAGCGAGGCCCCCCGAGCTCGCGCCGGCCGTAGAGGCCGCCGCCATCGCGATGAGTGATGCCGCGGCGACCGTGGTCGCCGCCAGCACCCTCACGGTGCTCATTCTCTTCATTGATTCCCCCCGAATCAATCTGTGGGACGACGTCGGTGGCCCCCCGTTTGCGGTCCACCCGCGTCGCTCGCCGGGACGGCGATGGGGTAACGCTAACGACGACCCTGGGGCTAATCAAGGCGCCCCGGCGCTGTTCGCCGTGAAAAGATTTCAAACGAACGGCCCTTCTCTCACCATCCACGTTGGCGTTACCATCTCCAGCCATCCGGGCCGGTGGGGGGACTGTGACCGACGCGCTTCTGGAGACCGCCATCGCCAACTGGCAGCCCCGCTTCGTCGCGAACGGGGTCGACGCTAGTGACTTTGCGCACATAGTGGCGCGGCTCGGGCGCTGGGAGGACTGGTGCGCCGCGTGGTGTGAGGCCGGCGCCGAGCACGAGGCCCTCGGGATCGCCGCACGCGACGCGGGGAACTCACGCAGCGCCGGCGAACACCTCGCCCGCGCCGCCGTCTACTTCCACTTCGCGAAGTTCCTGTTCGTCCACGATCTCGACCAGGCCCGCGCCGCCCACGACCGCGCCGTCGCCGCCCTCACCGACGCCGCGGCCCATCTCGCGCCCCCCGCGACCCGACTCGAGATCCCCTTCGAGGAGTCACGCCTCGTCGCTCTGTTGCGCACACCCGACCCGGCGACGCCCCAACCCACGGTCGTCCTGATCCCGGGGCTCGACTCGGCGAAGGAGGAGTTCCGCGAGGTCGAGCGAGCCTTCCTCGAGCGGGGTCTGGCCACCGTGTCGCTCGAGGGTCCGGGCCAGGGGGAAGTGGAGTGGGACCTGCCGATCCGTCCGGACTGGGAGGTCGTGGGCGAGGTCGCGTTGGACTACCTGAGGAGCCGTCCCGAGGTCGATGCGAGCCGGGTCGGCGTCTGGGGCGTGTCCCTCGGGGGCTACTACGCCGCGCGGATCGCGGCGGCCGGCCTCGGCGTGCGCGCCACGGTGGCCCTCTCGGGGCCGTACGACTTCGCCGCCGCCTGGGCGTCGCTCAACCCCCTCACCCGGCGGGCCTTCGCCGTGCGCTCCCACAGCGCCGACGACGCCGAGGCCGCGCGCCGAGCCGCGGAGCTCACGCTGGTCGGTCGCGCGCCGTCGATCACCAGTCCCCTCTTGGTCATCCAGGGCCGGCGCGATCGGCTCTTCTCGTGGCGCGAGGGCGAGCGCCTCGTCGCCGAGGCGGCCGGTCCCGCGGAGTTGCTCGTCCTCGACGAGGGCAACCACGGCTGCGCGAACGTCACCTACCGGCACCGGCCCTACGCTGCGGACTGGCTGGCTCGCCACCTGGGCGCGAAGCCTCGCCCAACGTCGACCCCCGGAGCCCCACATGCCTAAGGTCACGATGCCCCAGCTGGGAGAGACGGTGGCCGAAGGGACCGTCACGAAATGGTTCAAGGCCGTCGGCGAGACGGTCGACAAGGGGGAGGCGCTCTTCGAGGTCTCCACGGACAAGGTCGACACCGAGATCCCCGCACCCGCCGGCGGAACCCTGACCGCCATCCTCGTCCCGGCCGGCCAGACCGTCGACGTCGGCACGATCCTTGGGCTCATCGACGAAGAACCCGAGGACGCCACCGTGCCAACGCCGTCCAGCGCACCACGCGACGCCGGGGCCCGCGCCGACGAGCCCCCCCTCGCCGCCGCGTCGAGGGGCCGCGGCGAGAGCGCAACCGCCGAGCGGCTCTCACCGGTGGTGCGCCGACTCCTCGCCGAGCACCACCTGGAGCCGGGCGACGTCGTGGGGACGGGCCCGGCGGGGCGCCTCACCCGCGAGGACGTCCTCGCCCACGTGGCGGCCACCACCGCGAGCGCACCGACGACCGGCGAGGACGCCGCGGTCTCACCGGTGGTGCGCCGGCTCCTGCGCGAGCACGGCCTGAGCATCAGGGACGTCACCGGGACCGGGCCGGGTGGACGGATCCAGCGCCGCGACGTCGAAGCGGCGGCGACTCTCACCCAGGGTTCGCGCTCGGACGAGGTCGTGGCGTTCTCGACGATCCGACGTCTCACCGCCGAACACATGGTGCGCTCCAAGGCGACCTCGGCCCACACGCTGATGGTGCGCGAGATCGACTACGAGAACGTCGAGCGGGTCCGACGGCGCGAGGGGGCCTCGTTCAAAGAGCGCGAGGGGTACTCACTCACCTACCTGCCCTTTAACGCCGTGGCCACGGTGCAGGCCCTCGGCGAGTTCCCTCACCTCAACGCGTCGGTCGGCGACGACGCCCTCGTCGTGCACGCGACGGTGAACCTGGGTATCGCGGTCGACCTCGACGGTCAGGGCCTGGTCGTGCCCGTGGTGCGCGACGCGGCAACCCTCTCTCTGCGCGAGATGGCGGCGCGCGTGCGCGCCCTCGCCACGGGCGCCCGATCCAAGCGCCTCACCGTCGACGACATGTCCCACGGGACGTTCACGATCACCAACCCCGGCCCTTACGGGACCTTGATGACCGGGGCGATCATCAACCAGCCCCAGGTGGCGATCTTGGCGACCGACGGAGTCTCGCGCAAGCCCGTCGTCGTACCCGGTGCCGACGGCGAGGAGCTGATCGCGATCCACTCGATTGGACTGGTCGCGCTGACCTTCGACCATCGGGTCATCGACGGGGCGTACGCGGCGCGGTTCCTCGCGCGACTCGCCGAGATCCTCGAGACCCGCGACTGGGCCAGCGAGTTCTGAGCGATGGTCGACCGGTTGCGCCTGGGCACCTTCACCCCGTCAGTCCTGCTCGAGGTGGCGCGCCGCGCCGGCGCGCTCGAGCGGGCCGGCCTCGAAGTCGACGAGGTGGCGGTCGCGTCGTCTCCGGCGCAGTTCCAGTCCCTCCTCGCCGGCGACCTCGACGTGGTGCTCACCAGTCCCGACAACGTCCTGGCGTACCACTTCCTCTCGCGAAACCCCCTCGGCCAGCGCATCCCCCTCGTCGTGGAGGCCGCGATCGACCGCGGACTGGGCCTGTCGCTCTGGGCCCGCGCCGGACTCGGGGAGCCGAGAGCGGGAGCCCGCCTCGCCGTCGACGTGGCGACCTCGGGCTTCGCGTTCGTCGGCTACGCCCTGCTCGCCCGGTGCGGCCTCGACCGAGACGACGTCGAGGTGGTGGCCCTGGGGTCGACCCCCCGGCGCGCCGCGGCCCTCGTCGAGGGCGAGTGCGACCTCACGGTGCTGAACGCGGGCAACCAGTTCCCCGCTCGCGCCGCCGGCGCGACCCTGCTCGGTGAGGCGTGCGACCTCGGACCGTACCTGGGCACGGTCGTCGCGGGTCTCGCCTCGCCGTCCGCCGGTCGTCGCCGCCTGGCCGACGCCCTCGTCGAGGTGGCTGGGGCTATCGCTGAGGGGGGCCACGACGACACCGTGCGCGAGGCCGCCGCCGACCGCCTGGGCCTCAGCGAGGCCGACGCCGCGAGTTTCGTCGGACTTCTGTGCGACTCCGAGCGAGGAGTCGTGCCCTCCGGCTGCGTCGATCGCCGCTCAGTACGCACCCTGATCGAGCTGAGGCGCGCGATCGAACCGGACCCCGCGCTCGACGACGTCGAGGGCGGCCTCTCAGGACTGGTGACCCCCGGTCACCTCATCGACTAAGGAGACGCCATGGGCGATACCCGTCTCAGCGACGACCTACTCGCGGCGCGACCCGTCTGGGGCTCGCTCATCGGCGGCGCGTTCCGAGACCACGCCGGGGCTGACCTGTTCAGCGTCCACGAGTCGGCGACCGGCGAGATCCTCGCCCGCGTTGTCGCGGCGTCCGACGCTGAGGTCGCCGCGGCAGTGGAGGACAGCCGGCGTGCCTACGAGCAGACGTGGCGGCGGCTCTCCCCTCGGGAGCGCGCGGGCTACATGCGCGAGGTGGCCGCTCGCTTCCGGGCCCACGCCGACGAGCTCGGGGAGTTGTGCGCGCGCGAGGTGGGCAAGCCCCGACGCGACGCCCTGCGGGTGGACGTGGTCTCGAGCCACACGAGCTTCGACTACTACGCCGGCATCGCCGACACCGTCCCCGGTCACATCGTCGATCAAGGACCGATCGAGGCCCGGGTCACCTACGAGCCCTACGGCGTCGTGGCGGCGATCCTCCCCTTCAACTGGCCCCCCATCCACTTCTCCAAGAAGTGCGCCCCGGCGCTCGCGGTCGGCAACACGGTGGTCCTCAAGCCCGGCGAACAGGCGCCCCTGACCGTGCTGCGCCTGGCCGAGCTCGCCAACGAGGTCCTGCCCCCGGGGGTCATCAACGTCGTGAGCGGGATCGGCGCGGGCCCAGCGCTGGTGGGCCACCCGCGGGTCGAGCGGATCTCCTTCACGGGCTCGACGATGACCGGGCGCCGGGTGCTCGAGGCCGCCGCGAAGAACCTCACCTACGCGACGATGGAGCTCGGCGGCAAGAACGCCCTGCTCGTGCTCGACGACGCCGACCTCGACCAGGCCGTCGCGGTGGCGATCGAGGGGATGTTCTACAACCAGGGTGAGGCCTGTACCTCGACCTCGCGCATCGTGGTCGAAGAGCCCCTCTACGACGAGTTCGCCCGGCGCTTCGTCGAGGCGACCGCGCGACTCGTGGTGGGTGACCCCCTGGACGAGGCCACCGACATCGGCCCCATGGTCGACGTCCGCCAGCGCGATCGGGTGAACCACTACATCGAGGTCGGCCTCGACGAGGGCGCCACGGTCCTCTACCGAGGCGACGTCCCCCGTGAGCGCCCCCTCGACGAGGGCTACTTCGTCACCCCCGTCGTCTTCGGCGACGTGACGGCCTCGATGACGATCGCGCGCGACGAGATCTTCGGGCCGGTGGCGAGCCTCCTGCGCGCCACCGACGACACACACGCCGTGGCGATCGCCAACGACTCCGACTACGGACTCACCGCGGCGATCTGCACGCGCGACGAGTCCCGCGCCGCCCGACTAGCCGAACAGCTCGAGGTGGGCATGGTCTTCGTCAATAACTACACCCGGCGGACCTACATCGGCTCACCGTTCGGCGGGGTGAAGGCCAGCGGCTTCGGGCGCGAGTACGCGCCCGAGACGCTGCACGAGTTCGTGCGCGCGAAGAACGTCCGGTTCCCCTCCGGCCGCGGCCCGGTGCCCGGCTGGCCGCCCCGATGAGGGGGAATCGGCCGTCGGTAGTCTTGGCCGATGACGCGTGACCGCATCCTGGAGGCGGCGGCGCACGAGATTGAGCGCAACGGGCTGACCCAGTTCCGGGTCAAGCGCGTGGCCATGGAGGCCGGCATATCGGTCGCCCTGCTCTACAGCTACTTCAGCGATCGTGAGGACCTCATCGCCTCGGCGATCGTCCACCGATTCCGAGCGGTTCTGCTCGACCTAGCCGAGACCTTCACCCGCCCGATGCTCGACGTGCAGACCCCCGGAGAGCTGCGCGCGGCCATAAGGACCGTGATCGTCGAGGCGCAGGTGCCCGCCCGCACCGAGGCCCGGATCCAGCGCATCGAGTCGATGTCCTTCGCGCGCCACAACCCGACCGCCTCCCAGGGCATCGCCGAGGCGAAGAAGGAGACGGCCCAGTTCATCGTCTCCCGAGTCCAGCCCCTCGAGGAGCGGGGCCTCCTCGCCGAGGGGATGAGCGCGGTCGCCTTCGCGCGCATCTGGTACGCGCTCTTCTTCGGTCAGATCGAGCTCGAGGGCGAACACGCGCTCTCGGTGGGCGACGAGGAGTGGCTGACGGCCCTCACGGTCCTGGCCGACGGCGCAATCCGGCACGAGCCGAGCTCGGCCCCCCACTGACGGCCTTAGTCGCGCGCCCTGAGTTCGTGCGCCCACTCGGTCACGCACAGGGCGTAGCCGATCTCGAAGACGATCTCGCCCGTGAGCAGGTGGGTGAAGCCCCAGTCGGGCAGTGAGGCCGCGGCAACGACCCCGCCGACCAGCAGCACCCAGAAGCCCACGCTGGCCATGGTCGTCGCGCGACGACGCATGATGCGCCACGACGCGCCGAGCTGCACGAGCGCCCCGACGACTCCCACCGTCATGTGGGCCCAGTTGAGGAACGTGCCCTTGTTGAACGGCGTCACCAACAGCAGGATCAGCATCACCGAGACGACGCGCGCGCTGACCCAGCCCACCGCCTCGACGCCCTCCTCACGCAGGATCCCAGCGAACCACCACAGTCCCACCGCGGCGACCACGTAGCCCACCACCGCGAGCACGATCGTCTCGGCGTGCACGCCGTAGTAGGAGATCCCGTCGTTCTGGGCGACGTGGTCGTGGATCAGCAGCACGCACAGGGCGAGCGCGCCGAAGAAGACGCTCTGGCTCGCCAGGACGATCCGTCGGGCTCGCTCGTACGGGACGGCGGCGGTCGACGACTCGACGTCGAGGCCGTGGCTCGTCCCCCCCTCCATCAGTGCGAGTAGCGCGCCCTCGAGGCCGCCAGCTCCTCGAGCGCGGCGGCGCGAGGAGCGTAGTTCTCGACCTTCACCCACTTACCCTCTTCGAGGTCCTTGTAGACGGTGAAGAAGTGCGAGATCCGGTCGAGGTCGGCCTTGGGGACGTCGCCGATGTCCTGGGCGTCCTTCCACTGCTTGTCGTAGGCCGGGACGCAGATGAGCTTCTCGTCGCGTCCCTTCTCGTCGGTCATGACGCACATGCCCAGGACCCGGGACTCGATCAGGCACCCCGGGAAGGTGGGAAAGGCCGTCAGGACCAGGGCGTCTAGGGGGTCCCCGTCGCCCCCGAGCGTGTCGGGGATGAACCCGTACTCCGCCGGGTAGCCCATCGAGACGGTCAGGTGCCGGTCGAGCTTGATCTGGTGGGACTCGTGGTCGTACTCGTACTTGTTCGCGCTGCCCCGGGGGATCTCGATGATCACGTTGACGGTGTCCACGGCGCCTCCTCGTCCGACGGCTAGCCCTATGGTAGCCAGCCCCCCGGAGGGGTCCACGCGCCGTCCTAGACTCGCCGACGGTCCGGCGACGCCGTGGACAGGGAGGTCCTCGTGGAGAGAATCGGTGTAGTGGGCTGCGGCCTCATGGGATCGGGCATCGCCGAGGTCGCGGCGCGCGCCGGGGGCCAGGTGATCGTCGTCGAGCAGGACTTCAAGTCCCTCGAGCGGGGTCGCGAGCGGGTCGACCGCTCGCTCTCGCGGGCCGTCGCCTCGGGCAAGCTGGCCGAGGACGTCGCCGAGCGCACCCACGCGAACCTCACCTTCACCCTCGAGCTCGACGCGCTCGAGGACCGAGAGCTCGTCATCGAGGCGGTCGCCGAGGACGAGGCGACCAAGCTCGAGGTCTTCGCGACGCTGGACCGGGTCGTGCGCGACGCCGACGCGCTGCTCGCGACCAACACCTCGTCGATCCCGATCATCAAGCTGGCCATGGCCACCCGCCGCCCCGAGCAGGTCATCGGGATGCACTTCTTCAACCCGGTCCCCGTGCTGCGACTGGTCGAGCTCATCTCGTCCCTGCTCACCTCGGCCGAGTCGACGGCCCGGGCCCGCGCCTACGCCACCGACACGCTCGGCAAGACGGTCATCACCTCGCCCGACCGCGCGGGGTTCGTCGTCAACGCGCTGCTCATCCCCTACCTCCTGTCGGCGATCCGGATGCTGGAGTCGGGCTTCGCCAGCGCCGAGGACATCGACACCGGCATGGTCGTGGGCTGTGCGCACCCGATGGGCCCCCTCGCCCTCACGGACCTGATCGGCCTGGACACCACGCTCGCCGTGGCTGAGTCGCTCTACGAGGAGTTCAAAGAGTCCCACCTCGCTCCGCCGCCGTTGCTCAGCCGCATGACCCAAGCCGGTCTGCTCGGTCGCAAGTCGGGCCAGGGCTTCTACTCGTACCGCTCCTAGCCCCCTACGCTCGGGGGATGACCGGCGCCGTCACCTACGTCGCCACGTTGCGCTGCCCGGACGCGCCGGGCATCGTCTACGCGACGACCTCGGCCATCGTGGCCGTCGGTGGGAACATCCTGGAGAACGACCAGTTCACCGACCCGGTGACCGGGCTGTTCTGCATGCGCACGCGCTTCGAGACCGACCTCTCCGACACTGAGCGGGTCGGCGCCCGCCTCGGCGCGGAGCTGGCGCGGTTCTCCCCGGACCTGCGGGTGCGACGAGAAGACCGGCGCCGACGGGCGGTCGTGATGGTCTCGCACCACGACCACTGCCTCGCCGACCTCTTCTACCGGGTCGAGCACGGCGAGATCCCCCTCGAGATCGCGACGGTCGTCTCGAACCACTCGACGCTCGCCCCCCTCACCCAGCACCACGGGGTCCCCTTCGTCGAGGTCCCCGTGACCCCCGAGACGAGGGACGAGGCGGAAGACGAGCTGCGCCGGGTGGTCAGCGAGTCCGACGCGGACTTCATCGTCCTCGCGCGCTACATGCAGATCCTTTCGCCCGCGCTGTGCGCCGAGTTCGAGGGTCGGATCGTCAACATCCACCACTCGTTCCTACCCGGCTTCACCGGCGCGCGCCCGTACCACCGGGCCTACGAGCGTGGGGTCAAGCTGATCGGCGCCACGGCCCATTTCGTCACGGCCGCCCTCGACGAGGGACCGATCATCGACCAGGACGTCGCCCGGGTCACCCACGCGCGGACCCCCGACGAACTGGTCGCTATCGGTCGGGACTTAGAGCGCATGGTGCTGAGCCGCGCCGTGAAGCTGCTCGCCGAGGACCGGGTGGCGCTGGTCGGCCCGCGAACCGTCGTCTTCTCCCAGTAGGGCGCGGCCCCGGCGCGGCGACCTCGCCGCCCCCGGGACCCCCACCCCGCTCCAGCTTGGAGAGGTCCTCCGATCTCGTCCCGACATCCTCTCGTTGGTCCCGAGCGTCCACTACCGTCGGGCCCAGAGCCGCGTCCGTTCAGTTCCTTGGGGAAGGGAGATCCGCGATGCACGAGGACGAGAACAGCTCCACTTCCCGCATCCTCGTGATGGGGGTATCGGGCGCGGGCAAGTCGACGGTCGGGCTCGCCCTGGCGGACCGGCTGGGCTTTCGCTTCGTGGAGGCCGACGACCTCCATCCCCCCCGGAACCGGGCCATGCTCGCCCAGGGACGCCCCCTCTCGGACCAGGACCGCTTCCCCTGGCTGCGCGCGGTGGGTGAGCGACTGGCGGCCCCGGGCGTCGTCGTGTCGTGCTCCGCGCTCGCGCGCACCTACCGCAACGTCCTCAAGGCCCACGCGCCCGACCTGGTGAGCGTGCACCTAGCGATCTCGCCCGAGGTGGCCGCGCAACGGCTCGCCGAGCGCGAGGACCACGTCGCTTCCCCGGACATCCTCGACTCCCAGTTCGCCACTCTCGAACCGCTGGCGCCCGAGGAGCGGGGCGTCACCCTCGACGCGACCCAACCCGTCGCGACGATCGTCGAGCAGATCGAGGCCGTCCTCGCTCGAGGCCTCGAGCCCTCCTCGGGGGCCGACGCCCTCTAGGTCAGGTCACCGCCGCGCGCGCGGCGAAGCGCTCGTCGAGGTGGGCGCCGCTCTCGATGACCCCGACGAGACGCTCGACCGCGTCGAAGACGTCGACGTAGCGCAGGTAGAGCGGCGTGAAGCCGAAGCGCGCGACGTCGGGCTCGCGGAAGTCGCCGACGACGCCGGCCTCACCCACGGCCCGCACGAGGCCGTAGGCCGCCGGGTGACGCAGGGCCACCTGTGAGCCCCGTCGCGCGTGCTCGCGCGGCGTTATGACCTCGAAGACTCCGGGCAGACGTCCCTCGACCTGCTCGATGAAGAGGTCCGTCAGCGTGAGGCTCTTCGCGCGCACCTCATCCATCGGGGCCCGCTCCCAGACCGAGAGGGCGCCGTCGAGGGCGGCCAGGGCCACGATCGGCGGCGACGACGTCACGAGGGCCCGCATGCCCGACGCCGACTCGTAGTCGGGCTCGAAGGCGAAGGGGCGGGCGTGACCGAGCCACCCCGGGAGGGGGTTGCGCAGCGCGCCCTGCCAGCGCTCGCGCACGTAGCAGAAGGCCGGCGCGCCCGGTCCGCCGTTGAGGTACTTATAGCCGCACCCCGCCGCGAAGTCCACGTCGGCCCCCTCCACGTCGAGGGGCACCGCGCCGGCCGAGTGCGCGAAGTCCCACAGCATGAGCGCCCCGGCGTCGTGCACGGCTCGGGTCACCCCGGCGAGGTCCAGCATCTCCCCCGTGCGAAAGTCCACGTGGGTCAGCATCACGAGAGCGACGTCGTCGTTGAGGTGCTCGGCGAGTCGCGCGCGATCGATCGTCCGCACGCTCACCGGACGCCCCGCCCGCTCGGCCATCGCGCGCACGATGTAGAGGTCGCTGTGGAAGTTGGCGGCGTCGGTGAGCACGACGCCCCGGTCGGGTGCGAGCTCGAGGGCTCCCCCGATGAGCTTCGCCAGGAGCACGGTCAAGGTGTCGGCGACGAGCACCTCGTGGGGGCGGGCTCCGATGAGGGGGGCGAGCCGCTGTCCGAGGCGCAGGGGCTGTTCCATCCAGCCCTCGTTCCACCCCCGCACGAGCGCCGTGGACCACTCCCGGTCGAGGACCTCGCGGACCCGGGCCGCCGCCGGCTCGCAGACCGGTCCGAGGGAGTTCCCGTCGAGGTAGATCTCGCCCTCGTTGAGCCGGAACTCACCGCGCAGGGCGGCGAGCGGGTCCTCCCGGTCGAGGGCCTCGCACTCCTCGCGACTCCTCATAACGCACTCCTCACGTCCCACAGCGCCGGGTAGAGGCGCCGGCCGGTCGTCGTCTCAAGGTAGGCCATGCCGGCGCTCCCGCCGGTGCCGGGCCGCCGACCGATCTCGCGCCCGGCCATGAGCAGGTGACGGTGCCTCCAGGTAGCGAGGTTCTCGTCGTGGTCGACGAGCCGCTCGGCCACGGCGTGCAGCGCGGCCCGTTCGGGGGTGGAGTGGTCGTGGTAGAGCGCCGCCAGGCGCTCGAGCACGTCCCCGGGACCGAGGAGCGTCTCGAGGCTCGCGAGGAATCCCGACCAGACGTCGGGCTCGGCCGCGACCGCGTGGAGCCACGCCCGCTGACGGTCGTCGAAGAAGGGGAAGTCGAGCGAGCGCGGGTCGCCCGCGCCCGAGAGGAACTCGATGGCCCGGAACTGAAAGGACTGGAAGCCCGACGCCGGGTTCAGCGGGTCGCGGAAGCGCAGGAACTCCTCGGGCGACATGGTCTCGAGGACCGCGAGGTGGCCGAGCAAGAGTCGGCCCACGTCGACCGTGCGTGAGAGCGGCGCCAGCGCCCGCCACGGCTCGCCGGAGTGCAGACGCGACGCGGCCCGTCGTAGCTCGTCGAGCACGACCTTGAACCAGAGCTCGTAGGCCTGGTGGACGACGATGAAGAGCAGCTCGTCGTCGGCGTCGGCCGTCAGGGGCACCTGGAGGGTCAGCAGGTCGTCGATTCTCAGGTAGCTCGAGTAGTCGGTCACGGCCACGGTGACCAACCCTACGCCCCCTCTAGGAGCGACCGAGGGGCTTGTAGCGCAGGCGGTGGGGCTGGTCGGCCTCCGCGCCCAGGCGCCGGTGGCGGTCCTCCTCGTAGTCCGAGAAGTTCCCCTCGAACCAGCGCACCACGGCGTCACCCTCGAAGGCGAGGACGTGGGTCGCCACGCGGTCGAGGAACCACCGGTCGTGGCTGATCACGACGGCGCACCCCGGGAACGAGAGGAGCCCGTCCTCGAGAGCGCGCAAGGTGTCGACGTCGAGGTCGTTGGTGGGCTCATCGAGCAGAAGGACGTTTCCCCCGCTGCGCAGCACCTTGGCCAACTGGACGCGGTTGCGCTCGCCCCCCGAGATCTCGCCCACCTTCTTTTGCTGATCGGACCCCTTGAAGCCGAAGCTCGCCACGTAGGCGCGCGCGTGGATCTCGCGCGTACCCACGACGATCCTCTCCGCTCCCCCGGCGATCTCGTCGAAGACCGTGTGGTCCTGGTCGAGCGACTCGCGCGACTGGTCGACGTAGGCGAACCGGACGGTCGGGCCGACCTCGAAGGAGCCGCCGTCGGGCGCCTCGAGCCCCACCATCATCTTGAACAGGGTCGTCTTGCCCGCGCCGTTGGCTCCGATGACCCCCACGATCCCCCCCGGGGGCAGGAGGAAGTCCAGGCCCTCGATGAGCAGGCGATCGCCGTAGCCCTTGGCGACCTGGCGGGCGTTCACGACCAGGTCGCCGAGCCGGGGCCCCGGCGGGATCGAGATCTCGAACGCCTCGGCGCGACGATCGGCCGCCTCGGACTCGGCGACCAGTTCGTTGAAGGCGTTGACGCGGGCCTTGCCCTTGGAGTGGCGGGCCCGGGGAGAGAGTCGGATCCACTCGAGCTCGCGCTGGAGCGAGGCCTGGCGGGCACGGTCGACCCGCTCCTCGGCCTCGAGGCGGGCCCGCTTCTGGTCGAGCCACGACGAGTAGTTGCCGTGCCAGGGGATTCCGTGTCCCCGGTCGAGTTCGAGGATCCACTCCGCGACGTTGTCGAGGAAGTACCGGTCGTGGGTCACCGCGACGACGGTCCCGGGGTACTCCTGGAGGGCCCGCTCAAGCCACGCCACCGACTCGGCGTCGAGATGGTTCGTCGGCTCGTCCAGTAACAGCAGGTCGGGCCGGGCGAGCAGGAGCCGGCAGAGCGCGACCCGCCGGCGCTCGCCACCCGAGAGCGTCGTGACGTCGGCGTCGGGCGGTGGGAGGCGAAGCGCGTCCATCGCGATCTCCAGGGTCCGCTCGAGGTCCCACGCGCCCAGGGCGTCGATACGGGTCTGGAGGTTCGCCTGCTCGCGCAGCAGCGCGTCGTAGTCGGCGTCGGGATCGGCGAAGGCCGCGCACACCTCGTTGAAGCGCGCGAGCAGGTCACGTTGTTCGGCGACCCCGTCGGACACGTTGCCCACGACGTCCCTTTCCGGATCGAGCGCGGGCTCCTGGGCCAGGTAGCCAACGCTGAATCCCGGGGTCAGGCGGGCCTCGCCCGAGAAGCCGTCGTCGAGGCCAGCCATGATGCGCAAAAGTGACGACTTGCCCGAGCCGTTCGAGCCGATGACCCCGATCTTGGCGCCCGGGTAGAACGACAGGTTTATCCCGCGCAGGACCTCCCGGTCGGGCGGGTAGAACCGCCGCAGGTCGCGCATGGTGTAGATGAACTGAGCTGGCACCCCACCAGTCTGGCCGACGACGCACTCGTCCCGAGCGGCTCGAGACGCGACGGGCCACCCGTACACTCGGGCGGTGACCACCACGACCCTCGCCCCGGCCCGTCACGCCCCGGACTGGTTGATCCTCTCAATCGCGTGCCTCGCCCAGTTCATGGTGGTGCTCGACGTGTCGATCGTCAACGTGGCGCTACCGCGCATGAGCCACGACCTCCACTTCACGATCACCAGCGCCCAGTGGGTTGTGAACGCCTACGTTCTCACCTTCGCCGGCTTCTTGCTCCTCGGGGGGCGGGCGGCCGACTACTTCGGGCGCCGCCACGTCTACCTCGCCGGCATCGCCGTGTTCACCGTCGCGAGCATCGGCGCTGGCTTCGCGGCCTCGGGATCGCAGATGGTGGCCGTGCGGGCCCTCCAGGGACTCGGGGGCGCGATCTTGTCGCCGGCGACGCTCACCATCATCGTCACGACCTTCCACGGCCCCCGGCTGCTCCGGGCCATCGGCGTCTGGAGCGCGGTCGCCGGCGCCGGCGGCGCCGTGGGCGGGCTCCTCGGGGGGATCCTCACCGGTCTCGCCTCGTGGCGCTGGGTCTTTTTCATCAACGTGCCCCTGGGCGTCCTGGCGGGCGTCGCGGCCACGATGTACCTGCGCGAGCTGCGCAACAAAGACGCCACCGCCAAACTCGACGTGACCGGCGCCGTCCTCGTGACCGGCGGACTGGCCGCGGTGATCTACGCCGTGGTGAACACGACGACCCACCCGTGGGGCTCGTCCGAGACCCTCGAGTGGATCCTCGGCGGCGCCGTCCTCCTGGCCGCTTTCCTCTACTGGGAGGCGCGCGTCGCGTCGCACCCCCTGATGCCGTTTCGGATCTTCCGATCCCGACCGCTCTCGACCGCCAACGGGGTGATGGTGCTCGTGGGCGGCGCCTTCTTCGCCATGTGGTACTTCCTCTCGTTCTACTTCCAGTACATCCTCGGCTACGGCCCGGTCCGCGCGGGCTTCGCGTTCATGCCGATGTCGGTGGGGATCATCGCCGGAGCCCAGATCTCCTCTCGACTCATCGCCCGGGTCGGGGTGCGTCCCCTGCTCGTCGTGGGCAGCCTGCTCGCCACCGTCGGCTTCTACTGGCTGTCCTTCGTCCAGACCGCGAGTGGCTACTGGGCCAGTCTCGCCCCACCGTCGTTCTGCTGCGCCTTCGCGATGGGCGTCCTCTTCTCCCCGCTGGCCGCCGCGGCCACCGCCGGGGTGGACCGCGCCGACGCCGGGCTCGCCTCCGGGGTCCTCAACACCGCGCGCCAGGTCGGGGGCTCGATCGCCCTGGCGACCCTCGGCACGGTCGCGGCCGACCGGACGGCGGCCCTGGTGCGCGCCGGTGCGACGGGGTACGCCAGTGCGCGCGTCGCCGGCTACGACCGGGTCTTTGTGGTCTCGGCCGCGATCACGCTCGCCGCGTTCGTCGTCAGCCTCGCCCTACCCCGTCACGTGGGGCGTCACCACGACGAGGCCCGGGCCCCCCTCGTCGAGCCGGCGGGCTAGTCTCGCCTCCTGCGGGTAGGCATACCCGCTCGCTCGCGCCCGGTCGGGGGTACGAGTCGCGACGCGGTCCTCACGGCGATGACCGCACTTCAAACATGGGGAGACATACATGCGGAGGATCAATCGGCTCGGTGCACTGCTCGGGGCCGGCGCACTCGTCCTGGGGACGGTGACGATCGGGGTCGCCACGACGGTCTCGGTCGCCTCGGCCGCGGGCAAGTTCAAGGCCTGCGTGGTGACCGACACCGGGGGCATCAACGACCACTCGTTCAACGCCTCGGCGTGGGCCGGCCTGCAGAACGCGGCCAAGGTGGACAAGAACATCACGCCGTCGTACCTCTCGTCGACCTCGTCGGCGTCGTACACGCCCAACATCAACAAGTTCATCTCCCAGGGATGTGGCATCATCGTCACCGTCGGTTTCTTGATGGACGGCGCCACGGCGACGGCGGCTGACGCCCACCCGAACCAGAAGTTCGCCATCGTCGACGACGTGCCGAACGCGCCCAAGTCGCACGGCCTGCTCGCGCTCACCTACGACACCAACCAGGACGCGTTCCTCGGCGGCTACGTGGCGGCGGCGATGAGCAAGACGGGCGTGGTGGCCACCTACGGCGGCGCGGACATCCCACCGGTGACCATCTACATGGACGGCTTCGTCGCGGGCGTGCGCTACTACGACCTGCACATGCACAAGCACGTCAAGGTCCTGGGCTGGACCCCGTCGAAGGGCAACCGCGCCAAGGGCCAGTTCAACGGCAAGGGCACCTTCGTGGGCAACTTCACCGACCAGACGGCCGGCAAGACCATCACCTCGGGCTTCTTCGCCGACGGTGCGGACATCGTCTTCCCGGTGGCCGGTGGCGTGGGCCTCGGCTCGGTCGCGGCCGCACAGCAGGCCGGCAAGAAGCACTCGATTATGTGGGTCGACTCGGACGGCTGCTTCGCCGAGAAGGCGGACTGCTCCTACTTCATCGGCTCGGTCACCAAGGGCGTCACGACCTCGGTGGAGGACGCGGTCCTGGCCGCGGCCAAGGGCAGGTTCAAGCCGGGTAGCTACGTCGGCACCCTCGCCAACGGCGGCGTCAAGTTCTACTTCGACTCCCCGACGATCCCCGCCTCGCTCAAGGCCACGGTCCAGACGTTGACCAAGGGCATCGAGCACGGCACGATCTCGGTCGACCCGACCAAGTACCCCGTCGGCTGAGCCTCCTCTCACGACGAAGGCCCGGGCCACCGGCCCGGGCCTTCGTCGTGAGTACTATGACCTTCCATGCGTCTCGAACTTCGAGGCATCACCAAGAAGTTCGGCTCGCTCACCGCGAACGACCACATCGACCTCGTCGTTGAGCCGGGGCAGATCCACTGTCTGCTCGGGGAGAACGGCGCCGGCAAGTCGACGTTGATGAACGTGCTGTTCGGCCTGCTCCAGGCCGACGAGGGCGAGATCCTCATCGACGGTGAGCCGGTGCGCCTCGCGAACTCCGGTGACGCGGTCCGCCGCGGCATCGGCATGGTCCACCAGCACTTCATGCTGGTGCCGGTGTTCACGGTGGCCGAGAACGTCGTGCTGGGCTTCGAACCCACGCGATCGCTGGACCGCCTGGACTACGCGCGGGCCCGCGAGGACATCCGATCGGTGTCCCGGGAGTTCGGCCTCGAGGTCGACCCCGACGCGACGGTCGAGAGCCTGCCGATCGGGCTCCAGCAGCGCGTCGAGATCATCAAGGCCCTCGGCCACGACGCGCAACTGCTCATCCTGGACGAGCCCACCGCTGTCCTCACCCCCCAAGAGGCCGACGCCCTCATGGGCATCATGCGCTCGCTGGCCGCCTCGGGCAAGTCGATCCTGTTCATCTCGCACAAGCTCAAGGAGGTCCGCCACGTCTCCGACGTGATCACGGTCATCCGGGCCGGCCGGGTGATCGGCTCGGTCCCCCCGTCCGCGACGGAGAGCGAGCTGGCCGCGATGATGGTCGGCCGCGAGGTGTCACTCGTCGTGGACAAGACCACGGCGGCCCCCCGCGAGCCCCTGCTCGAGGTGCGCGACCTGGTCGTGCGGGACGACCGTGGCCTGCCGGTCGTCGACGGCGTCTCACTCGAGGTGCGCGCCGGAGAGATCGTGGCGCTCGCCGGGGTCCAGGGCAACGGACAGACCGAGCTGGTCGAGGCCATCACCGGACTGCGCCACGTGGAGTCGGGATCGGTGCTGCTCGCGGGGCGCGACATCACCAACCGCTCCCCGCGCGACATCCTCGACGCCGGCCTGGGCCACATCCCCGAGGACCGCCAGCGCGACGGCGTCGTGCTCTCGATGTCGGTCGCCGACAACATGGTGCTCAACACGCCCCGGCGGCCGCCCTTCGCGCGCCGCGGGACGCGCAACCTGCGTGCGGTGCGTGACCACGCTGAGAGCCTGGTCGAGTCGTTCGACGTGCGCACCTCGTCGGTGGACGCGCCCCTCAGTTCGCTCTCGGGCGGCAACCAGCAGAAGGTCATCGTCGCGCGCGAGCTCTCCCGGCCCCTCCAGGCCCTGGTCGCCTCCCAACCGACTCGCGGGTTGGACGTGGGCTCGATCGAGTACGTCCACCGCGAGATCGTCCGGGTGCGCGACGAGGGCCACGCCGTGCTCATCGTCTCCTCCGAGCTCGACGAGGTGATGGCCCTGGGCGACCGCGTCGCCGTCATGTTCCAGGGGCGCATCACCGGGGTCGTGGACCCCTCGACCTCGCGCGAGGACGTGGGACTGCTCATGACCGGCTCGGCCCCGGCGGGGATCGCGTGACGCCGAGCCTTCGCCGCCTCTGGGACCGCTACCGCAGCGCGAGTCCGGTCACGATCTCGCTGCTGGCCCTCGTCCTCGGCCTCGTCGTCGGGGCGGTGATCATCTTCGCCACGACCCCGGCGATCCTCGACGCCTGGCGGGGGGCCTTCCACTCCTGGGGAGGGCCCGGACACGCCCTCAAGGTGACCTTCGACAACGTCGGGGCCGCGTACCGGTCGATCTTCACCGGCTCGATCGTCGACCCGCCCCAGTTCTGGCACTCGGTCACGACCGGTCGGGACTGGACGGCGTCGCTCACGCCGCTCTCGGAGACCTTCACCTACGCGATCCCCCTCGTGATCGCCAGCATCGCGGTCGGCATCACCTTCCAGACCGGCCTGTTCAACATCGGCGCGAACGGCCAGGCGATCCTGGGCGGCGTCGCCGGGGTGGCCGTGGCGACGCTGGTCCACCTCCCGATGGTCCTGCACCTGCCCCTGACGCTCCTCGCGGGGATCGCCGGGGGCGTCGTCGGCGGCGCCATCCCCGGGCTGCTCAAGGCCTACACGGGCGCCCACGAGGTCATCGTGACCCTCATGTTCAACTACGTGGCCTCGTACTTCATGCTCTTCTGCCTGCTCTCGACGCCGCTGCAGCTGCCCAACCAGACCAACGCCATCTCGCGCACGATGCCCGGCGGGACCCAACTGGCCCCCCTCTTCGGCACCGCCTCGGGACTGCGGGTGAACTACGGGGTCGTGGTCGCCCTCGCGGTCACGGTCTTCGCGCTCTGGCTGCTCAATCGCTCCTCGATCGGCTTCGAGTTCCGGATCACCGGGGCCAACCCCCACGCGGCGCGGGCCTCGGGGATCAACGCCCGACGGACCCTCGTGACGTCGTTTCTCATCTCGGGGGGCCTCGCGGGCCTGGCCGGGGTGGCCTGGGTCGCCGGGACGACCCACTACATCGACCAGAACTTCCTCCAGGGCAGCGCGGGCATCGGCTTCACGGCGATCACCGTCTCGCTGCTCGGGCGCAACCGCCCGATCGGCATCGTGTGGGGCTCCCTGCTGTTCGCGGCCCTCGAGGTCGGCGGCTCGAACATGCAGGCCAACACCGGCATCCCCTACGACCTGGCGACGGTGATCCAGTCGGCGATCGTGATCTTCGTGGCGACACCGGTCCTGGTGAAGGAGATATTCCGGCTGCGCGCCCTGCGGGCCGAGTCGGTCAAGGTCGCCACCGCGGGGTGGGGATCGTGACCGCCGTCACCGCCGACGCCGCCACGGTCCGCCCGCCCCTCGGGCGGACCCAGGCGATCGGGTGGTTCGTGGTCGTGGTGGGGCTCTTCACCGTGTTCGGGATGGGCGTGGGCACGGGCTCGGCGCCGCACTCGACGCTCACCTTCACCCCGATCGACGTCAGCCAGGGCGCACCCTGGCACCTGGGCAACCTCACCCTGCCCACCGAGTGGACCCTCGTGCTGCTCGGCGCGCTCATCGTCGCCCTGGGCGCCGAGGTGCTCGTGCGCCGCCTGGTCAAAGGGGCGATGGTCCGGGTCGGGCTGATGGCCATCGTCTTTTTGGTCGCCGTCTTGGTGTGGGCGAGCCGTCAGCCGGGACCCTCCCAGGTGCCCTTCATCAACGTCACCGCCATCCTGGTCGGCAGCGCGGCGATCACGATGATCCTGATCTACGGCTCGCTCTCGGGCATCTTGTGCGAACGGGCCGGGGTGGTCAACATCGCGATCGAGGGCCAGTTCCTCGGGGGCTACCTCGTGGGCGAGATGATCGACTCGGCGACCAACAACTGGCTGCTGGCCACGGTCGGCGGGGTGGTGATCGGCGGGCTGATGGGCTGGCTCCTCGCGTTCCTGGCCATCCGGTACCTGTCGGACCAGATCATCGTGGGCGTCGTGATCGTCACGATGTTCACCGGACTGGCCAGCTACTTCAACTCCTGGGTGCTCACGCCCTACCCCAACCTCAACAACGGCAACATCGCGACGAACCTCGCCATCCCGGGGCTGATGAAGATCCCCATCATCGGACCGACCTTCTTCGACGAGACGGGCTACTTCTACCTCATGATGATCCTCGTGGGCCTGGTGAGCTTCGCCCTGTTCAAGACGCGCTGGGGACTGCGGGTGCGGGCCGTGGGCGAGCACCCCCAGGCGGCCGCCTCGGTGGGGATCAGCGTGGAGCGGACCCGCTACGTGAACGTCATCCTCGGGGGCGCGGTCGCCGGGGTCGGCGGGGTCGCCTTCGCCGCGATCCAGGGGCAGTTCACGCCCTCGATCACCTCGGGCTTCGGCTACATCGCGCTGGCGGCGATGATCTTCGGGCGCTGGCGGCCCTCGGGGGCGGTCGCCGCGTGCACCCTGTTCGGGGTGTCGGCCTACCTCGCCTACAACCTCCAGTCGTACCAGGTGCCCATCTCGACCGAGATCCTCTTGATGTTCCCCTACCTCATCACCATCGCGGTGAGCGCGGGGCTCGTCGGGCGGGTCCGCCCACCGGCCGCCGACGGCATCCCCTACTCGCGCGAGTAGGGCACCGCCCCCAGCCCGGCGACGACGCGCGCCGCGGCCGCCATCGCCGCCTCGAGGGCCCCGGCGAGCGTGTCACCCGCGAGCCGGGCCGCGAGGTAGGTCCCCGAGGCCGCGTCACCCGCCCCGGTCGTGTCGACGACCGTCGTCGCGCGGGCGTCAGCCCGGGCCCGCTCGGACCCGCGAGCCGCGGCCGCGCCGTCGGCGCCCCGGGTCACCAGGACCTCGCCGTAGCCCTCGGCGAGCGCGTCGAGGGCTCCGTCGGGGTCGACGCAGCCCGACAGCGCCGCCGCCTCCTCGGCGTTGGCGAAGAGCATCGAGGCCGCGCGCGTCGCCGCGAGGAAGGCCTCGCGCCCCAGCGCGCGCAGCGGGGCCACCGAGCAGACGTCGACCGAGGTCGACCACCCCGCCGCTCGGGCCCGGGCGAGCAGCGTCGCGGCGCCGTCGCGAGTCCGCCCGTCGAGCACCGTGTAGCCCGAGACGTGCAGGTGCGTCGCGTCGCCCGGCAGGGCGGCCGCGACGGCGTCGGGGTCGAGCGCCCCGTTGGCCCCGCGATCGGTGAGCATGGCCCGCTGGCCCCGTTCATCCACCAGCGCCACGACCGTCCCGGTCGTGTCCCCACTGCGCAACAGGTGGGCCCGCACCCCCTGGCGCGCGAGGTCCTCTTCGACGAGTCGGGCGGCGCCGTCGCGCCCGGCGGCGCCCACGAAAGTCACCG
>JAKABC010000057.1 GCA_021802025.1 Actinomycetes bacterium | reverse complement strand
GGACCTCTACCAGCGCTTCGGCTTCGCGCCGGTCGGGGTGCGAAAGCGCTACTACGAGCGCACCGGCGAGGACGCGCTCGTGCTCTGGGCCGAGCTCGCGGGCCCCGGGCCCGACCTACGCTGAAGCCGTGGAGTGCGTGCTCGGGATCGAGACGAGCTGTGACGAGACGGCCGCGGCCGTCGTCACAGGGGACCTGTCGATCCGCAGCTCGGTCGTCGAGTCCTCGATCGACCAGCACCGCGACGTCGGCGGGGTGGTGCCCGAGCTCGCCGGGCGCGCCCACGTCGCCACCATCTCCCCGGTCGTGGCCCGCGCGCTCGGCGAGGCCGGCCTCGACCCGCGGCGCCCGGCCATCGCCGGGATCGCCGTCACGTCCGGGCCGGGCCTCGTGGGCTCGTTGCTCGTGGGACTCTCCTTCGCCAAGGCCCTCGCCCTCGCCTGGGACGTGCCCTACGTCGGGGTGAACCACCTCGAGGGCCACCTCTTCGCGCCCCGGCTGGAGGCGCCCGGGCTCGCGTGGCCCCTCATGACCCTGCTCGTCTCGGGCGGCCACTCGATGATCGTCTACCAGCGCGGACCCGGCGAGCACGAGGTCCTCGGCGAGACGGTCGACGACGCGGCCGGCGAGGCCTACGACAAGGTGGCGCGCTGGCTGGGTCTGGGCTACCCCGGCGGGCCGGTCATCGACCACCTGGCCCGCGAGGGCGTGGCGGCGAACCTCCCCCTGCCGCGCGGGATGCTCGGTGAGGGGTTGGACCTCTCCTTCTCGGGGCTGAAGACGGCCGTGGTGCGCGCGACCGAGGGCCGCGACGACCTGGCCCTGGCGGACGTGGCGGCGGCCTTCCAGGCGACCCTCGCCGAGCAGCTGCTGCGAAAGCTGCGCGCGGCCCTCGCGGCCCACGAGGTGCGCTCGGTGGCCCTGGCGGGTGGGGTGGCCGCGAACTCGGCGCTGCGCGAGGGGGTGGCGAGTCTCGCCACCGAGCTCGGGGTCACGGCGCACCTGCCCGCGCTCGCCTTTTGCACCGACAACGCGGCGATGATCGCCGCGGCCGGGATCCACCGGCTCGCCCACGGCGGGGCCAGCCCGCTATCGCTCTCGGCCCGGCCGAACTGGGACCTGCGCGAGGTCGCGTGAGCGAGCCGTCCGAGCCCTGGGTGCCCCTCGAGGTCGCCGACTGCGACCCCGACCCGCTTATCCAGTTCGCCCGCTGGTACGACGAGGCGAAGGGTCTCGTACCCGAGCCCGACGCGGTCTGTCTCGCGACCGCCTCGGCGAGGGCCGTGCCGAGCGCGCGCATGGTCCTGTTGCGTTACCGCGGCCCCGAGGGGGTGGGGTGGTACACGAACTACGGCTCGCGCAAGGGCGCCGAGCTCGCCGAGAACCCCGTGGCGGCCGTCACCTGGTACGTGGAGCCACTCGGACGCTCGGTGCGCCTCGAGGGTCCCGTCGAGGTGATGGCGCCCGAGCTCTCCGACGCCTACTTCGCGAGCCGGCCCCGGGCCAGCCAGATCGGCGCCCACGCCTCGGCCCAGTCGACCCCGCTCGATAGCCGGGCCGAGCTCGAGGCCCGCGTCGCCGCGATCGAGGCCCGCTTCGCCGGGCGCACGGTGCCCCGGCCCGAGCACTGGGGCGGGTACCTGCTGCGCCCGGCGCGCGTCGAGTTCTGGCAGCACCGCGCTAGCCGCCTGCACGACCGGGTCGTCTACACCCCGGTCGCCTCGGGCGGCTGGGAGCGCACCCGGTACTCGCCCTGAGCGTGGCGAGAGCGACGCTCGAGGGGGATCACGGCGGCGACCGAGACGGCCGCGACGGCCCCGGCCAGCACGAAGATCGCCCGGGGTGAGTTCACCGAGAGCAACAGTCCCCCGAGCACCATCGAGCCCATCTGGGCCGTCGTGAAGACCCCGGTCGCCGCGGCGAAGACCCGCCCGCGCATCTCGGGGGGCGCTTCGATCGAAAAGAGCACCGAGAACATCACGTTCACGAGACCGACGAGGATCCCGGTCGCGAGCAAGACGGCCCAGAGCATCGCGATGTCGACCGAGAGCCCGGCGACGAGCAGCATCACCCCGAGCGCGGCGATGAGGGCGAGCGACGCCTTCACCAGTCGCGCGGGCTCGTGGGGGGCCCGCCCGCCCGCGAGCGCCCCGGCGATCGAGCCGACCCCGAAGGCCGCGCCGGCGACGCCGTAGCCGAGCGCGCTCGCGTGCAGGGTCACGGTCGCAAAGAACACCTCGCTCACGTTGATGGCCCCGAGGGAGAGCATGAGCACGCCCACCGTCACCACCACCGGGCGCAGGGTCGCGCTCGCGACGATGAAGCGCGCCCCGGCGAGCATCGCCTTGCGCTCAGCGCGAGCGTCCTCGCGGGTGGGAGCCCGCTCCCCGCGCAATAGGGCGGTGAGGGCGGCCGCGACGGCGAAGCTCGCGGCGTCGAGGTAGAGCGGGCCGCTCTGGCCGATGGTGCCCACGAGCAGTCCGCCGAGGGCCGGCCCAATCGCCAGGGCCAGCGAGCCCCCGGCCCGGAGTCCCGACTGGGCCGGGGCCACGTTCTCCAGGCCCACCAGCGAGGGCAGGAGGGCCGAGTAGCCGCGACGGCTGAACGCGACGGCGGACGACAGCAGCGCCATCAAAAGGACGGTCACCACGTCGTTGTGCCAGTAGCCGAGGCCGGTCGCGACGAGCGCCTCGACGAGCCCGAGGCCGATGAGGAGGGGCCGGGCCCGGACCCGATCGACGACGAGCCCGGCCGGACCGGCGAGGGCCACGAAGGGCAGGGCCCCGGCGATCGAGAGGGCCGCCACCAGCCAGCCGTGGCTCGCGATCCCGCCGTGGGCGACGCGCAGCAACAGGGTGATCAGGGCCACCTCGTCGCCGAGGGCCGAGACCGCGGCGAGGTCCACGAGTAGTCGCAGGTCACGCCGGCCGGCCGGCGACAGGGCCATGGGCCGGGGTACCCGGCGTTGGCACTCGGGGGAGGAGGCTGCTAAGTTGGCAGTCGGAAAGTTCGAGTGCTAACCGCTCAGGAGGCAATCACCATGCAGCTGCACCCCCTCGAGGACCGGATCGTCGTGCGCCCCAACACCGCCGAGGCGACCACGGCGTCGGGCCTGGTCATCCCGGACACCGCCAAGGAGAAGCCCCAGCAGGGCGAGGTCCTCGCGGTCGGCCCGGGACGGCGCGCCGAGCAGACCGGTGAGGTCATCCCGACCGGCGTGGCGGTGGGCGACACCGTCGTCTACTCCAAGTACGGCGGCACCGAGATCACCGTCGACGGCGAGGACCTGCTGATCCTCTCGAGCCGCGACGTGCTGGCCACGGTCGCGAAGTAGTCGAGAGAAGAGGAAAGACGACATGTCCAAGCTGCTCAAGTTCGACGAGGCCGCCCGGCGCGGCCTCGAGGCCGGCGTCGACAAGCTGGCCGACACCGTCAAGGTGACCCTCGGCCCCAAGGGCCGCAACGTCGTGCTGGGCAAGAAGTTCGGCGCGCCGACGATCACCAACGACGGTGTGTCCATCGCCCGCGAGATCGAGCTCGAGGACCCCTTCGAGAACATGGGCGCCCAGCTGGTGAAAGAGGTCGCCACCAAGACCAACGACGTGGCCGGTGACGGCACGACGACGGCCACGGTGCTCGCCCAGGCCCTCATCAAGGAGGGCCTGCGCAACGTGGCCGCCGGCGCCAGCCCCTCGGGGCTGAAGCGCGGCATCGAGCAGGCGGTCGAGGCGGCCGTCGCCTCGATCGCGGCGCAGAGCCAGGAGGTCTCCGGCAAGGACCAGATCGCCCAGGTGGCGACGATCTCCGCGGCCGACTCGGCGATCGGCGACGTCATCGCCGACGCCATCGACAAGGTCGGCAAGGACGGCACGGTCACCGTCGAGGAGTCCAACACCTTCGGCATCGAGCTCGAGCTCACCGAGGGCATGCAGTTCGACAAGGGCTTCCTCTCGCCGTACTTCGTGACCGACGCCGAGCGCCAGGAGGCCGTCCTCGAGGACGCCTACATCCTCTTCACGAGCGGCAAGGTCTCGGCCGTGCACGAGCTGGTGCCGGTGCTCGAGAAGGTCATGCAGGCCGGCCGGCCGCTCCTGTTGATCGCCGAGGACGTCGAGGGCGAGGCCCTGGCGACCCTCGTCGTGAACAAGATCCGCGGCACGTTCACCTCGGTCGCGGTGAAGGCGCCGGGATTCGGGGAGCGGCGCAAGGCGATGCTCCAGGACATGGCGATCCTCACCGGGGGCACCGTCATCTCCGAGGAGATTGGCCTCAAGCTCGACAGCGCCACGGTCGACCTGCTCGGTCGCGCCCGGCGCATCGTCGTCACCAAGGACACCACGACCATCGTCGACGGCGAGGGGACCAAGGCGGACGTCGCGGGCCGCGTCGCCCAGATCAAGGCCGAGATCGAGAACACCGACTCCGACTGGGACCGCGAGAAGCTCCAGGAGCGCCTGGCGAAGCTGGCCGGCGGCGTCGCCGTCGTGAAGGTGGGCGCCGCGACCGAGGTCGAGCTCAAGGAGAAGAAGCACCGCATCGAGGACGCCCTCTCGGCGACCCGCGCGGCCATCGACGAGGGCATCGTCGCCGGGGGCGGCACCGCCCTGGTGCGCGCGCGCGCCAGCGTCGACGAGCTCGTGGCGAAGCTCGCCGGTGACGAGGCGACCGGCGCGAAGATCGTGGCCTCGGCGCTCGAGTCGCCGCTGCGCCACATCGCCCAGAACGCCGGCTACGAGGGCGCCGTAAAGGTGCGCGAGGTCGCTGACGCCAAGGGCAACGTGGGCCTCAACGCCGCCACCGGCGCGCTCGAGGACCTCGTCAAGGCCGGCGTCATCGACCCGGCGAAGGTGACCCGCTCGGCCCTGCAGAACGCGGCCTCGGTGGCGGCGCTTCTCCTCACGACCGAGGCGACCGTCGCCGACAAGCCCGAGCCGCCGAGCGCCGGGGGCGCCGGGGGCATGGGCGACATGGGCGGGATGATGTAGCCCACGGGGCACGACGTACCGCCGAGGGGCCGGGCGCAAGCCCGGCCCCTCGGCGCGTCCGGACCGTCGCCGCCCGTGGCGGTCGAGGGCCGTGGCGAAAGCTCACCCCAGCCCGTGCGCGCCGATGTCTTAGACCCGTCTCTCGTTGGGGCCCGACCCGTCGTCGCGACTACTCACCGAGCCGCTGACGTCTCTGGTGAGGGGCGGCTCGGCTATCGCCGCCGATCGCCGCCGACCGTCCGGTTCTTAGGCGTCGCGGCGCACGAGCAGGAACGCGCCGATCACGTTCACGCCCACGACGTAGAGGGCGAGCACCCCGAGCCCGATCCAGGGCGAGAAGGCAAAGGGGTTGGGTGGGCCGGTGGTCGTGAGGATGGTCGCGCCGATCCGGTCGGGGAGGAACCGGCGGATGTCCAGGCTGAGCGAGGAGGGCAGGGCCTGGACGATCAAGGGCGCGATGAGGAGGATCCCGACGAAGGTGCTGAGGGCGGCTGCGGTGTAGCGCGTCATCGTCGCGAGCCCTAAGGCGAGCAGCCCGAGGGCGGCGACGTAGAGCCCGCAGCCCACGACCGCCCGCAGCGCCCCGGGAGTCGAGAGCGTGGCGTGGGTGGCCGGGCTCGATAGGAGGGCCTGGCCGAGGAAGAACGACGCGAACGAGACGACCTCGGCGAAGACGACGGCCAGCACGCCAAAGACGAGGAGCTTCGCCGCGAGGACCCGCAGCCGGCTCGGCGCGGCGCTGAAGGTCGCCCGGATCGTGCCCGAGGAGTACTCCCCGCTCATCGCGAGCACGCCCAGCGCGCCGACGGCGAACTGGGCGACGAAGATCCCGATCAGGCTGGTGGCGGTGGGGTCGAAGCCGACGTGGCCGCCGGGCGGGGTCGAGGACCAGTGCGCCCGGGTCTCGGCCGTGGCGATCGCCGAGATACCGAGGCCCAAGACGACCGTGACGAGGAGCGTCCAGCCGGTCGAGCGCACCGTGCGCAGCTTCGTCCACTCCGCGCGCACGAGGTCGGTGAAGTGGTAGCGGCCGGGCGGGATGGGCTCGCTGTACCCGACGGTGGCGACCGGCGCGCCACCGGCGGCGACGCTCGGTGAGGCGACCTCCATCGTGGTGCGGTCCTTGTGGCGCTGGCGCTGGATGAGCACGACGACGGCCACGATCACCACGACCACGACCAAGAGGCCGAGGCGCAGGCCGTGGCCGCCGGCGTGGCGCACGAGGACGGCGCGCGCGGCGGCGAACTCGGTCACGGCGCCTCCACCGTTCGGGCGGCGTCGGTCGGTGCGCCGCGGTACTCGACGCTGGTGTCGGTGAGCTCCATGAAGGCCTCCTCCAAGGACGCGCTCTGGGTGGAGAGCTCGTGCAGGGTCGCCCCGAGGGTGGCGGCGACCTCGCCGACCGACGCGGCGTCGAGCCCGCGCACACTCAGCGACCCGTCATCCTCGAGGGTCACGGTGGCGCCGTCGCGCTCGAGGGCCGGGGCGACGGTCGACGCCTGGGGACTGCGCACCCGCACGAACTGGTGCGCGCTGCGCGCGAGAAGCTCGCCGATCGCCGTCTGGTCGATGAGGCGACCCCGACCGATGATGACGACCTCGTCGGCGGTCAGCGACATCTCACTCATGAGGTGGCTGGAGACGAAGACGGTCCGACCCTCGGCCGCGAGGCCGCGCAGCAGGTGGCGGACCCAGCGGATTCCGTCGGGGTCGAGACCGTTCACGGGCTCGTCGAAGATGAGGACGCCGGGGTCGCCGAGCAGGGCCGCGGCGATGCCGAGGCGCTGGCCCATGCCGAGGGAGAACTTCCCGGCCCGCTGGTCGGCGACGGCTGAGAGGCCGACCAGCTCGAGCAGGTCGTCGACCCGGCGCGCGGGCAGGCGATTCGTCTGGGCGAGCATGGTGAGGTGGGCCCGGGCGGTGCGACCGGGGTGGAAGGCCCGCGCCTCGAGGAGTGCCCCCACTTCACGCAGGGGCCAGCGCAGGTCACCGACCCGCTGACCGTTAACCGTCACCGTGCCGCGGGTGGGGGCGTCGAGGCCCATGATCATGCGCATCGTCGTCGACTTGCCCGAGCCGTTGGGCCCGAGGAAGCCCGTCACGGCCCCGGGCCGGACCTCGAAGGTGAGGTCGTCGACGGCGACCTTCGCGCCGTAGTGCTTGGTAAGTCCCTGAGCGTTGATCACCGAGTCCTCCTTGGCTGCGACCTTAGGGGTTACCGGGTACCCCCTCCATGAGGGAAAACCCTGAGGGTGGGAGTGGGCACTCTTCGGGGAGCTCGCTGCGCCTGCAGTCACCCTGAGGAGGGAAAAACCGCGATTCCGCCTCTCGCACAACGTTGGACGAGTCATGCGAATCGTCACGCCCTTCGTGCGCGGCTGTCGGAGTGCCGTGAATCGTCGGTCCACCCACTGTGATCCGTCATCTTGATGAGAGTCGTTTAGACGACGCGTACGAGGGTTGAGTCGTGACGCGTGCGTAGTCACGGTGAGAGTTCGCAGAGACAGCACGTGCGCCAACGGGCGTCGGTTTCGCGTCGGACGATCACTGAGAACCAGTGAGTTGGCCGAGCGACCGTCACGTCAACGGGCGAGTGGGTCAGACCGCGATGTACGGGGCGTGCAGTCGAATTGTCGAGGAGTTGTGGATTGAGGCGCTCGATGGCGCGTCACGTCGTGGGGCGTCAGCACCAGGATCTATCGAGTGTGCTGCACTCAGAACGGAGCGGAGCAAGTCCTCTGCCCGATGTGACAGTTTTCGAAGATACGCCGCGCGCCATTGGAGTTCCCCTTACGCCGCCCTCGAGAGTTTGGGATGAGAGGTGTTGGGAGAGTGTCCAAGCCACCGGAGCGTCGAGCAGAGAGAATCTCGATAGAAAGTACGTCCCTGCGGTGGTAGGCATGGCGTAAGCGCGCGTCGTTGACGGAATCTAGCGCTCGGCCTAGTCGAGCCAATGTGTGAAGACGAGGTGCTGGAAGGAGGCCGCATGAGTGTTCGTCTAGTCGCCCGTTGTGGACGGTGGGTCGCGAGGACTGCCCGCTGGGCCGTGCGCGGCGTCGCCGCGGGAACGCTCGTCCTCGGGGTCGTAGCGATCTCATCGGGCGTCGCTTCGGCGACGAACGTGACAGCCGTCTCCTTTGCGTCGCCGAGCGATCTCGGTAACGCCGCAGTCACGTGGACGGTCTCGTTCACGGCGACGACCGCGCTCGCGGGCGGGAACACCGTCACCATCGACTACCCCACAAACTTCGCGGTCAGCTCCTCGCCCACCGTGACCCTCGGTGGGAGTTTCGCGAGCTGCGCGGGATCGACGGCGACGAGCACGAGCGGGCAGGTCGTCGTGACCCTCGCGTCGGGGTGCTCGCTGGCGGCGAGTGCGACGGGCTCGATTGCCTTTTCGGTGACGAACCCTCCGGCCCCCCAGAGCTTCACCCTGAGCCAGTACACCGTCGCGACCACGACGGACGCCACCGCTGAGGCGGCGTCGAGCGCACCGCTGACGATCACCCCGTCAGGTTCGTCGGTGTCGTCCGTATCGGTCAACTCGGGGAGTGCGAAGGCGAACACCTCGACGACGTGGACCTTCGCCTTCACGTCGTCAACGTCGGGCGCCCTTGAGCCCGGTGACGCCGTCTCGCTCTACCTCCCCTCGTCGATCACCGTGGCGGCGTCGCCCGTCGTGACCCTCGCCACGGGCTTCTCGTGTGCGGGCACAACCGTCACGGGGACCTACGCCTCGGGCTCCCCGTCCACGGTGAAGGTCACGGTGCCCTCGGGCTGCTCGCTCGCCGACAGCACTGCGGCGACCGTCTCGTTCACCGCGACTAACCCCCCGGCCACGACGAGCCTGACCGCCAGTTCGTTCGCGGCGCTCACCACGGAAGACGCCACTTTGACGCCCGCGGGTAGTGCCCCGACCTCGTTTAGTGCGACGGGCAGCCTCGTGACGGCGGTGAGTGCCACGGGGGGCACCAACGTAGCGAACGCCGCCACGACGTGGACCTTCGCCTTCACTTCGTCGGCGGCGGGCGCCCTCGAGCCCGGTGACGCCGTCACGCTCTCCCTCCCGTCGTCGATCACCGTGGGGGCGTCGCCCGCCGTGACGCTCGCCACGGGCTTCTCGTGTGCGGGCACACCCGTCACGGGGACCTACACCTTCGGCACCCCGTCCACTCTGGTGGTGACGATCCCCTCGAGCTGCTCGCTCGCCGACAGCACCGCCGCGACACTCTCCTTCCCCGCGACCAACCCGCCGTCCACCGTCGTGGTCGCGGCGAGCCAGTTCTCGGTGGAGACATCGGAGGACGCGTCCGGGTCCGTAGGTGCCTCGAGCGTGACCCCTCAGAATTTCATCGCGTCGGGCACGCACGTGAGCGCCGTGACGTTCTCTCCTTCGCCGAACCTGGGCGACTTCACCTCGACGTGGACCGTGGGCTTCACGTCCTCGGCGACCGGGGCGCTCGCGCCGCAGGACACCATCTCGATCACCTTCCCCGCGGACGTGACGCTCAACGCGGCGAACG
>JAKABC010000056.1 GCA_021802025.1 Actinomycetes bacterium | reverse complement strand
CTCGTCGAACTCCTTGCCGCGCACGACCATCTTCTCGTAGATGCTCCACAGGTGCTTGGGTCGTCCGCGCACCTCGGCGTCGAGGTGGAACTCGGTGAGCTTCGCACTGAGGGTGGCCATCACCTCAGCCAGGTACGCCTCGCGTTCGGGCTGGCGGGCCGCCACCATCTGCTCGATCTCGGCGTAGCGCTTGGGGTGCAGCGTCGCGAAGCTGAGGTCCTCGAGCTGCCACTTGACCTGCTCGACGCCGAGGCGGTGCGCGAGGGGGGCGTAGACGTCCAGGGTCTCTTGGGCGATCGCCCGCTGGCGGTGCATCGGCATGACCGAGATCGTGCGCATGTTGTGCAGACGGTCGGCCAGCTTGATCAACAGGACCCGCCAGTCCTGGGCCATGGCGATGAACATCTTGCGGATGGTGGCCGCTTGCTGGGCCTCTTTGGAGTCGAATTCGAGCCGGTCGAGCTTCGTGACCCCGTCGACGACCGCGGCGACCTGGGCGCCGAACTCCTGGGCCAGCCACTCGGTCGTCACCCCGGTGTCCTCCACCGCGTCGTGCAGGAGGGCCGCGGCCAGGGTGACCTCGTCGAGCCCCAGGTCGGCCGTGATCCCGGCCACGGCGATCGGGTGGGTCACGTAGGGCTCGCCGGTGCGGCGCAGCTGGCCCTCGTGGGCGCTGATGGCGGCCAGGCCGGCGCGGCGGATCAGCTCGACGTCGCCGCCCTCGTGGTGCTCGAGGAACCGCGCGATCAGCCGCTCGAGGGAGCCCGCGAGGACCGGATCGACACCCGGGCGTGACGTCAGGCTCACCATGGCGTCAGCCTACCGGCGCCCTAGCGGCGCTTGGGCTTTCGCGCGCGCGGCTGGATGGCCGTGCCGGCGCCGGTGCGCACCGGTGTCGACGCCACGCCGGCGACCGCGGCCGCGCTCGACGACGCCGACAGTCGCGCCGCGCTCGTCGCCGAGAGCACCAGGTGTCCCCCGCGCGCGGTGACCCGCTGGGCCAGCTCGCGGTAGCGCTGCTCGCGCTCTTTCATCACCGCGAGCAGCGGGCTCGCGATGAAGATCGACGAGTAGGCCCCGCTCATGAGTCCCACGAAGAGCGCCAGGCCGTAGTCCTGCAGGGTCGTCGCGCCCAGGATGTAGGCGCCCACGACGAGCACCGAGAGCACCGGCAAGATCGCCACCAGCGAGGTGTTGATCGAGCGGGCCAGGGTCTGGTTCATCGAGAGGTTGACCATGTCCGAGTAGGTCAGGTCGCCCGACTTCAAGATGCCGTTGGTGTTGTCGCGCACTCGGTCGAAGACCACGACGGTGTCGTAGAGCGAGTAGCCGAGGATCGTCAAGATGGCGATCACGGTGTCCGGGGTGATCTGGAAGCCGAAGATCGAGTAGACCCCGACGGTCACGAGCAGGTCGTGGAGCATCGCCAAGAAGGCCGCCACGGCCATCTTGGGTTCGAAGCGCAGGCTGATGTAGACCACGACCGCGATGAAGAAGATGATGAGCGCCTCGAGGGCCCGGTTGGTGATCTGTCCGCCCCAGGTCGGTCCCACCGTGGCGGTCGAGACCTGGTTGAAGGTCGTGCCGGCCAGGCTCGCCATCGTGTGCGCCACCTTGTCGGTGAGGGCCGACTGGGCGCTCGAGGACAGGTTGTTGATGTCGGCGGTGACCTGGTAGGTCGACGAGCCCAACTTCTCGACCGTCGGGTTGGTCAGACCGGCCGCCTCGACCGCGCTCTGCATCTTCGCGACGGTGGTGTGGGGGGCCAGCACCTCCCAGGAGCTCCCACCCTTGAAGTCGATGCCGAGGTTGAACCCGCGCACGCCGAGCGAGACCAGCCCGGCCACGATGATCACCAACGAGACGCTGAACCACACACGACGCCGCCCGACGAAGTCGACCGTCGTCAGCCCGTGGTAGAGGCGGCCGAAGCGGCCGTAGGTGCGCGCCGGGGCCGCGGCCTCACTCACCGGAGGCCTCCGCCTGCAGTCCGGCCGCGAGCGAGAGGGCCGAGCCGGTGTTCTCGCTGCGCCGTCCGAGCAAGATGACGAGCGGACGCGTGAAGTACCACGTGATCACGATGTCCATCACGGTCGACAGGCCGAGGAAGAAGGCGAAGCCCTTCACCGTGCCCACGGCGATGATGTAGAGCAGGACCGCGGCGAGCAGGCTCACCGTGTCCGCCGCCAGCACCGTGCGCCAGGCCGACTTGAAGCCGCGATCCACCGAGGTCCGCACCGAGCGACCGGCCCGGGTCTCGTCTTTGAGACGTTCGAAGTAGACGATGTAACTGTCCACGGTGATACCGATCGAGACGATGAGGCCCGTCACCCCGGCCAGGTCGAAGCTGGGGGCGAGCGAGGTGTGGCCGAGCGCCGAGATGATCGCCCACAACAGGGCGGCCGTGACCGCGAGGCCGAGCACGATCACCAGGCCCAGGGCCCGGTAGTAGAGGATCGTGTAGAGCAGGACGAGGATCAACCCGGCGATGCCGGCGCCGAGCCCCGCGACGAGGGCTGAGTGGCCGAGGGTCGGCGAGACGGTCTGGGTCGTGAGCGGGGTGAGACGCACCGGCAGGGCGCCGTAGTTCATGGCGATCGCCAGGTTCTTCGCCGAGGCCTCGGTGAAGGACCCCGAGATCTGGCCCTGTCCCTGGAAGCTCGTGAAGCTCGACTGGTTGGGCTGGATGATCGGCGCCGACTGGACGACGCCGTCGAGCTCGATCGCCACCAGCTGGTGGAAGTTGCGCTGGGCCACCTGGTCCCAGGCCGGGCTCCCGGACTTGGTGAGCGAGTAGTTCACGACCCACTGGCCGGACTGGTTCTGCTGGGCCACCGCGCTGTGCACGGCGGTGCCCGTGAGCTGGGCCGGGCCCAGCACGTAGCGCACGCCCGGCTGGCCGAGCGCGGGCAGCAGCACCTCGTCTTTGGGGTTGTCCCGGTTCGAGGGGGTGGATTTGATGCCGGCGAAGGCCGGGTCGGGGGGGATCTGGTTGGTGAAGCCCGTCGAGGTGTTCACGTTGAGGTTCGCCGCGGTCATGAGGTACTGCGAACCGCACGACGGCAGAGTCTTGACGGCGACGAGCTTCTTCGCGGTCGTCGCCTCGCACAGCACCGGGCGAAAGAGCAGCTGGGCGGTCTGGCCGACCGTGGCCAGCACGGCGCGCGCGTCGGTCACCCCGGGCACCGAGACGACGACGTCCTTGTTCTGGAGGTTCACCGCGGCGCCCGATACGCCTAGGCCGTTGACGCGGTTGGTGATGATCGTCACCACCTCGTTCATGTCGGCGGTGGTGGCGTGGCCGGTCGGCTTGTAGACGACCGAGAGCCCGCCGGCCAGGTCGAGGCCCAGCTTGGGGCCCCAGCCCAGGGCCAGGGTCGTCGCCAGGGCGCCGAAGGCCACCGCGATGGTGAGGACCAGGCTGACGACGAGGTTACGCCGCGAGCCGACCGCCGGCGCCATTACTCAGCGTCGCCTTCGGCCGGTCTCTCCTGCTCGTGGTCCGCGTGGACCTCGAGGGCCTCGCTGTCGACCGCCGGTGCGGGGTCGTAGCGCCGGGCGATGGCCGAGGGGATGAAGTCGAGCTCGACGCCGCTCGCGGTGCGCAGCGTCACGAACTCGTCGGTGCGCGCCATGACCGTGCCGACGATGCCCCCGACGGTCTGGGCCCGGTCGCCGACCTCGACCTTGCGGGCCTCGAGGCGCTGGGCCTTGGCCTTCTGGGAGCGGGGCCGGATGAAGAAGAAGTAGAGCGCCCCGAACAAAACGACGTAGATGAGGATGATCGCGGGCGAGCCGTGCGAGGAGGTACTCGACGTGGTGGCAGCGAACAACATGGGTGACCCCTCTATAGACAGACCCTGAGACTCTAGCGGGTGGGGGCCGGCGCCCTAGAACAGTCCGTTGCGCGGTGGGGCGAGCCCCAGGTGGCGGTAGGCGCGCTCGGTGGCGACCCGGCCTCGGGGGGTGCGCGCGAGCAACCCGCAGCGCAGCAGGTACGGCTCGTAGGCCTCCTCGAGGGTCACCGGCTCCTCACCGGTGGCGTGAGCGAGCGTCGTCAGCCCGACCGGCTGGGACGCGAACTGGTCGCACAACAGCGCGAGGATCCGGCGATCGAGCTTGTCGAGGCCGAGCTCGTCCACCCCGAACAGCTCAAGCGCCTCGACGGCGACGTCGCCGTCGACGGCCCCGTGGCCCTTGACCGAGGCGAAGTCGCGCACCCGGCGCAAGAGCCGGTTGGCCACCCGCGGCGTGCCCCGACTCCGCCCGGCGATGATGGTGGCCGCCTCCGGGCTCGCCTCGACCCCGAGGAGGCCCGCGGAGCGCGCCACGATCCGACGCAGGTCGTCCACCTCGTAGAGGTCGAGCTGGCCGATGAAGCCGAAGCGGTCACGCAACGGGCCGGCGACGAGTCCGGTGCGGGTCGTCGCCCCCACCAGGGTGAAGCGGGGCAGGTCGAGGCGGATCGAGCGGGCCGAGGGTCCCCGGCCGATCAACACGTCGAGTCGCTGGTCCTCCATCGCCGGGTAGAGGACCTCCTCGACGCTGCGACTGAGCCGGTGGATCTCGTCGATGAAGAGCACGTCCCCGTCGGCGAGATCGGTCAGGATCGCCGCGAGGTCGCCCGGTCGTGACAGGACCGGGCCCGAGGTCACCCGCAGGCTCGTGCCCATCTCGCGCGCGACGATCTGGGCGAGCGAGGTCTTGCCGAGCCCCGGGGGGCCGACGAAGAGGATGTGGTCGGCGCACTGGCCCCGGGTGCGCGCCGAGCCCAAGACGACCTCGAGGTGGCCCACCAGGTCGCGCTGACCCACGAACTCAGCCAGGGTGGGCGGGCGCAGCGACGCCTCCACGCGCCGCTCGCTCTCGCCAGCTTGGGGCGCCACCGGTCGGCGCAGCTCGTCGAGGTCGAGGTCGCGGGTCACGAGCGGCGCACCAGGCGCAACGCGACGCGCAAGGCGTCGCCCTCGTCCTCGGGCAGATCGGCGCCCTCTAAGGCGTCACGGATCTCGCTCGCGCTGTAACCCAGCGAGCGCAGCGCGTCGTCGACGGCGGCCAGGGCCGGCGTGGCGGCGTCCTCGTGGGGGAGGCGGCCCTTGAGCTCGAGCACGATCCGACTCGCGGTCTTGGGCCCGACCCCGGGGATGAGGGCCACCGTCTTCACGTCCTCGGCCTCGATCGCGCGCGCGAGCGTCTCGACGCTCATCGTGCGCAGCGCCCCCAGCGCCGTGGCCGGGCCGACCCCGGGCGCGGCGAGGAGCAGTTCGAAGAGGTCCCGCTCGGCCGTGGTCGCGAACCCGTAGAGCACGATGGCGTCCTCGCGCACCGCGGTGTGCACGTAGAGCTCGACCTCCTCGCCCACCACCGGGGCCACCGCGGCGGCCACCTGGACCCGGTAGCCCACGTCGTGGACGTCGACGATCGTCGCCCCGTCGCCGCCGTGGCCGACGACCCGTCCGCGCAGCCAGCCGATCACGGCGCGGGCGCCGGGAGATGGGATTCCCTGCGCGCGACGGCCAGGAACGTGAGCGCGAGCGCCAGGGCGTCGGCGACGTCGGGCGGACGGGGAGCCTCGCTCAGGCCCAGGAGCCGGGCCACCATCGCCTGGACCTGCGTCTTGTCGGCCGCGCCGTAGCCGGTGACCGCCAGCTTCACCTCCTGGGCGGTGAACTGTCGCACGTGGGCCCCGTCGGCCAGGGCGATGGCGACCCCGCTCGCCTGGGCCACCGGGATGGCCGTGCGGGCGTTGCGCTGGTAGAAGACTCGCTCGACGACCACCACGTCGGGGGTCACCTCGCGGTAGAGCCGGGCGAGGTCGCGGCCCAGCTGGGCCAGGCGCCCCTCGACCGGGTTGTCGGGGTCGGTCTCGATGAGCCCGGCGCGCAGCGCCACCGCGCGCCCGTCCCCCTCGAGGGACCCCTCCACCAGGCCGAAGCCGCAGCGGGTGAGCCCGGGGTCGATACCGAGGACGAACACGTGTTCGACTGTACCGCGCGGGCCACGCCCGCTCGGGGACTACCCCTCGTACGCGGCGAGCAGGTCGTCGGCGATGTCGAAGTTGGAAAAGACGTTCTGGACGTCGTCGTGGTCGTCGAGCGCCTCGACCAGGCGCAGGACCCGCTTCGCCTCGGACTCCTCGGTCACCGGCACCGGGTTCTGGGCCACCAGGGCCAGCTCCGCGCTGCGCACCCGCAGCCCGAACCCCTCCAGGGCCGCGCGCACCCGGGCCAGCTCGTGGGGCTCGGTCGTCACGGTGTAGTCGGAGCCGTTCGCCTCGTAGTTCTCGGCCCCGGCCTCCATGACCCACTCGAGGAGCTGGTCCTCGTCCAGCGGTCCGGCGACCTCGATCTCGCCCTTGCGCTCGAACTGCCAGGCGACGGCGCCGGGCTCGGCGATGGTCCCGCCGTTCTTCGCGAAGAGGTGCTTGATCTCGGCGCTCGTGCGGTTGCGGTTGTCGGTGAGGGTCTCGACGATCACCGCCACCCCGCCGGGCCCGTAACCCTCGTAGGTGATCGGTTCGTAGCGCACGCCCTCGAGCTCGCCGGTGCCGCGCTTGATGGCCCGCTCGATCGTGTCGAGGGGCACCGAGGCCTCGCGCGCCTTCTGGTACATCGTGCGCAGGCTCGCGTTGCCCTCGGGGTCGCCCCCGCCCTCGCGGGCGGCGACCTCGACCTGGCGGATCAGCTTGGCGAAGACCTTGGCGCGCGCGGCGTCCTTGGCGCCCTTGCGGTGCTTAGTGGTCGCCCACTTGGAATGGCCGGACATGTTGCCTCCTGCCCCGTCGGGGCCCCGAAATGGTAGCGAACGCCCTAGAGCGACTCGACGAACAGCCGGTGGACCGTGGTGTCGGCGGTCAGCTCGGGGTGGAACGACGCGCCCCAGACCGGCCCCTGGCGCACCAGCACCGGGTCGGTTCCGTCGGCGTGGGTGTAGGTCGCGAGCACCTCGACCGCCGACGAGCGCGAAAGGATGCGCGGAGCGCGGATGAAGACCCCCGGCACGCTCGAGCCGTCGGCGAGCTCGAGGGGCGCCTCGAAGCTCGCGATCTGGCGGCCGTAGCCGTTGCGACGCACCGACACCTCGAGGGCCCCGTAGCTCCACTGGTCGGCGCGCCCGTCGAGGACCTCGCGCGCGAGCAGGATCAGCCCCGCGCAGGTGCCCAGGACCGCCATCCCCGCCGCGAGCCGCTCGCCCAGCGCTTCGCGCAGCCCCGAGGTCACGAGGAGATGGGCGATGGCCGTCGACTCCCCGCCCGGCAGGACCAGGGCGTCGACCGCGTCGAGCTCGCCGGGGGTGCGCACCCGCGCCGACTCCACCCCGAGGGCGCTCAAGGTGGCCAGGTGCTCGCGAACGTCACCTTGGAGCGCGAGGACCCCGACACTGCCCACGGGGTCTACCAGCCGCGCTCAGCCAGACGCTGCTCGAGCGAGCTCGTCTCCCAGCCGCGCATGGCGCTGCCCAGGCCGGTCGAGACTTTGGCGATGACTGAGGGGTCGTCGAAGTGCGTCGAGGCCTCGACGATCGCGTGGGCCATGCGCACCGGGTCTTCGCTCTTGAAGATGCCCGAACCCACGAAGACCGCCTCGGCCCCGAGCTGGCGCACCAACGAGGCGTCGGCCGGGGTCGAGATGCCCCCGGCGCAGAAGAGCGGCACCGGCAGGTGTCCGGTCTCGGCGACCTCGAGCACGAGGGGCAGGGGCGCCCGGAGGTCCTTGGCGATGGCGTAGAGCTCGTTCGCGTCGGCGCTCTGGCAACGCCGGATCATCGCGGTGATCGAGCGCAGGTGGCGCACGGCCTCCACGACGTTGCCCGTGCCGGCCTCGCCCTTGGATCGGATGAGGCACGCACCCTCGCCGATGCGCCGCAGGGCCTCACCCAGGTTCGTCGCGCCGCAGACGAAGGGCACCGTGAAGGCCCACTTGTCGATGTGGTTCTCCTCGTCGGCCGGGGTCAGCACCTCGGACTCGTCGACGTAGTCGACCCCGAGGGCCTCGAGCACCTGGGCCTCGGCGAAGTGGCCGATGCGCGCCTTCGCCATGACCGGGATGGTCACGGTCGCCTGGATCTCTTGGATCATCTGGGGGTCGCTCATGCGCGCGACGCCCCCGTCACGACGGATGTCGGCCGGCACGCGCTCGAGCGCCATCACCGCCACGGCCCCGGCGTCCTCGGCCACCTTGGCCTGCTCGGGGTTGACCACGTCCATGATCACCCCACCGCGCAGCATGTCGGCGAGTCCGCGCTTGACCAGCGTCGAGCCCGTGCGTGTCGTCTGGGAGTCGCTCATGGGCCCAGCCTACCGGCCGTGCCTCACCACTCCTCGAGGGCGCGCGCGCGCACCTCCGGGTCGTCGAGGTCGCCCGGCACGCTCTCGCGCCGATCCGACCAGGGGTTGAAGAAGACCCAGCGCCAGCCGTCGAAGACCGGGTCGGCGAGGAACGAGCCCGCCGGCACCGACTGGGCCCGACACCGGCGTAGCGCGGCGGCGATCCCGAGGGGGTAGCGGATCATCGCCGCGGCCACCTCGTCGGCGCGGAAGGTCTCCCCGGGGCCCGCGAGCACCCGCGCCGGCTCTCCGGCGAGGTCGAGGGCGGCGACGCACTCGCGCTCGAGGACCCCGGTGCGCTCTCGGGCCAGGCAGTGGGCGACGACGCCCTCGATCTCGATCAGCGCGAAGTCCTGGACGAGGGCGCTGGTGGCGACCAGGACAAAGCCCCCCGGTCCGGGCACCAGGGCGGCGTTGTAGCCACCGTCGCGCACCACCTCGGCGCGCACGCCCTCGACCCCGAAGGTGGCGCTCAGCCGGTCGACCAGGGTCGCGAGCCGTTCGCGGGCAACCGGGTCCTCGTCGGAGGCGAAGCGTGCGAGCAGGGCCTCGGCGGCCGCCCGGGCGCGCACGGCGGAGCCGGCCACGACCCGGCGCAGGTCGATCGCGTACAACACGCCCAGCGCGACGGCCGCGAACCACAGCCACGGCGAGAGCGCGACGGCGAGGATCGCCAGGGCCACGACCACGGCCCCGGCGACCACGCTCGCCACCAGTCGGCGGCGCAGCGCGTAGGCCCGCACCACCGCGGCGTGGCGGTGGCGTTCGGCCGGGGTCGGCGTGTAGGGGCTGATCCAGGTGGGGTCGAGCACCGGGGCGACGTAGCGCGGCTCGCGGTCGCGACGGGCGTGGGGACGCCGAGAGCGAGTGCGCTGCGAACTGGCCACCGACCAAGGCTACCGGCGCGCGCCGCCACCGGCCGCCACGAGGCGCTCGTAACGCTCGAGGTACGCCTCCACGAGAGCGCTCATCGACCAGCGCCGGGCGTGCTCGCGCGCCGCCGCGATCCCCGCCGGACTCTCACTATCGAGGGCCGCCTCGATCGCGCGCGCCCAGGCCCCCGGGTCGCGCGGTGGCGCCAGGGTCGCGTGGGGACCCACCGCCTCGCGGTAGCCCTCGATGTCGCTGGCCACGACCACCGTCTCGCTCGCCAGGGCCTCGAGCAAGACGAGCCCGAAGCTCTCGCCCCCG
>JAKABC010000055.1 GCA_021802025.1 Actinomycetes bacterium | reverse complement strand
GCGTCGGACCCCGAGACGGTCCGTCGCGTCGCGGCGCGCTGTGACCGGGGCCGCGACGGGATCGTGGTCGTCCCGAACGGTCCGCTCGACGCCGGCCCCGACGAGCCCCTCTTCCCCCTCGTCGCCTGCGTGCTCGGCGAGGGGCCGGGCGGGGTGCGCGTCGCCTTCGCCCGCGAGGGCGGCCGGTTGGCGCTGGCCCCGGGCTGGGGGCTCGAGGACGCCCTGGCCCACGTGGTCAGCCTCGGCCCGGAGCGGCTCGTTGTCGCGCGACGAGAGGACGAGCTCTTGCACGCGCTGGCGACCCGGGCCCTGCGCCGCGCCGTCGTGCTCTACCTGGGCGACGCCGCGCGCCTGGACGACGACCTGCTCGCGAGCACCGTCACCCTCGAGCGCCGCGCGCTCACCGACGACACGGAGCCGGGCACGGGCCCGCGGGTCGAGCTGCTGCGGGCCGAGCCACGGGTCACCGGGTTGGTCGAGCCCTTCGTCGACACACTGCGCCGGCGCTGTGTGGAGATGACGGCCTACCTCGCCCTGCACCGCCACGAGCCGATCACCGGAGAGCGGCTGCGCACGCGCGTGCTCGGCCACGCCGACGCCGACGCCTCGACCCGCACGCTCGCCAACACCGCGAGCGCCGTGCGACGCAGCCTCGGCGGCGACGCCCGGGGCCCGCGCCTGCACCCGGTGACCTCGTCCGGGCTGTACGTGACCCACGGGATCGACTCGGACCTCGAGGAGTTCACCACCCTCGTCGCGCGGGCCCGCGAGACGTCCGGCGAGGAGTCGGCGGCGCTGGCCCAGCGCGCGCTGCGCCTCGTCCAGGGCGAGCCCCTCGCGAGCGCGCTGCGCGGCTTCGAGTGGTTCCTGGCCGAGGGCCACGGGGCCCGCCTGGCGCGCGACGGGGAGTGGGCCGCCCTGGCGTTGTGCCACCACGCCCGGGGCCGGCGCGAGTACGAGCGGGCCTTCTGGGCGCTCGAGCAGGGCCTGCTCGTTGATCCCTACAGTGACGCGCTGCGCGAGGCGCTGGCCGGGGTGCCGCGCCTACGCGAGTTTGGCCGCGATGGAGCCCGCCGAGCGCAGGACCGTCCCGTCGGCCCCCGCGACGCTGTAGCGATGAGTTGGGCGCTCGCGCGCCTCCGCCACCAGGTCACCCAGTAGGTCGGCGAAGGCCAGGGGCGGATCGACGAAGAGGTACTTCGCGAGCGACCCGGGAATGGTGTTGATCTCGTTGACGTAGAGCTCGCGGTCGTTGGCGAGGAAGTCCACCCGGGCCACGCCGCGCACCAGGGCCACCGAGGCGATCGCGCGCGCGCAGCGCTCGACCTCCTCGCGCTGACCGGGCGCCAGGGCGGCCGGCAGCTCGCGCGGGGCGCTCACCATCCCCTCGCCCCCGACGTACTTGTCGCGGTAGTCGAGGATCTCGGCTGCGCCGCTGCGCCGTAGGGGCCGCTCGATCGCGGAGAGCTCGAGGCGCGGGTGGGTGCGCAGGGCGATCTGGACGTCCCGGAGGTCCTCGCGGTAGGGCTCGACGACCGCCCCGTTGGCGAGGTGGGTATTGGTGGCCAGGCGGGCCCGCGCCGTGGCGAGGTCGGCCACCACGTCGATCCCGATCGACGAGCCCCCGAAGCGGGGCTTGACGATGTAGGGGCCGTCAAAGGGGAGCGCGTCGGTCTCGGCGCTGAGCAGCGCCCGGGGCAAAGTGGGCAGCCCGGCCGCGGCGACCAAAGAGCCGAAGACCCACTTGTCCATGCCGATCGCGGCGCCCGCGACGCTCGGGCCGGTGTAGGCCACTCCGGCGAGGTCGAGCAGTCCCTGGAGGGTCCCGTCCTCGCCCGGCGCGCCGTGAGTCGCCACCACGACCGCCTCGACCTCGAGGCGGCGCTCGCCCTTGAGGCGCCCGCCGACGCTGAAGAGCCCGCCCTCGGGTCCGGCGCGCAGGGCCAGCTCGGTCGACCCCTTGGGGGGACCGGCGAGGAAGTCCTCGGCCTCGGCGTCGGGCTCGACGGCGAGGAACGCCCCGGTCTTGGTCCAGTAGACGCCCAGTGGGTCGCGCCCGGCGCGCGCCAACTCCCGCAGCGCCTGCAGCCCGGTCAGGATGGAGATGTCGTGTTCGGGGGCCGGCCCCCCGAAGAGCACCGCGATGGTCACGACCGGTCCCGTCTCGAGTTCATCAAGTCATCAAGGGTAGTGGTCGGGCAGGTCGTTCAAGTACAAGACGGCGTCGCCCTCGCGCAGGTTGGTGCGCACCCACTCGACCGCCTGGTCCCGTCGGTCGAATCGGCGCAGCGGTCCCTCGTAGCCCAGCGCCAGCGCCACCACGTTGGTGCGCTGGACCACCACCAGCTCCGCGCCCAGGGCCGCGATGCGCCGTCCCAGGCGCAGGTTCTCGGCGTGCTGCTCGCGACCGAGCTCGACCAACCCCGGGGTCACGACCACCCGTCGACCGGGCCCCTCGAGCGCGCGCAGGGTCTCGAGGGCGCTCATCGCGCTCGCCGGGTTGGCGTTGAAGGTGTCGTCGATCACGATGACGCCCGAGCCCGCCCGCGCGACCCCCTGACGGTGCTCGACGGGCGCGAGGCGCGCGAGCCCCGCGACCACCGCCTCGAGCGGCACGTCGAGCGCCAGGGCCGCACCGATCGCGCAGGCGACGTTGGTCGCCTGCAGACCCGCCACCGCCACGGTGCGCGCGACCTCCTCGCCGCCGACCTCGACGCGCCACTGGTCGGACTCGATCGCCACGCGGACCTCAGCGGCGGCGGCGCTGGCGGCGGTGACGACCCGCTTGCCCTGCGCGCGTAGCGACGGGACCCACCCGGCGAGTCGCGCGTCGTCGACGTTGAGCACCACCGTCGTCGCCCGTTCGGTGATCTCGCGCTTGGCCGTCTCGATGACGTCGAGGCTGCCCATCCTCTCGAGGTGGACCGGGCCAATGGCCGTCACGACCGCGACCTCGGGCGGGAACCACCGGCAGAGCTCGCGGATCTCCCCCGGCCCGTAGGTGCCCATCTCGGCGACGAAGACCTCGGTGCCCTCGACGAGGCCCTCGTTGATCGCGCGCGAGAGGCCGGCTCGGTTGTTGTAGCTGCGCGGGGTCGCCACCACCGCGCGCGCGCCCTGGATGAGCTGGGCGAGGTGGTTCTTGGTCGAGGTCTTGCCGAACGAGCCCGTGATCCCCACCACGCGCGGATGCACCGCGGCGAGCCGGCGCGCCGCGGACTCGACGAATCGCCGGGCGCGACGCTCCTCGAGTGGGCGAAGGAGTCGCGTCGAGAGGTCGAGCACCGGGGGTACCGCCCAGACCGCCACCACCGCCCCGAGGTAGGGACGAGCGGTCGCCAGCCCCAGCGCGGACAGTGCGGCCGAGACCGCCGTCGCCGCGACGGCGGTCGTGGTGAGTCGCTGGGTGAACACGAGCGCGCCGGTGCGCCCGCGCAGCGCCAGCCCCACCGGGCAGAGGATCCCGTAGAGCACGGTGGCCGCGACCAGTAGCGCGTCGGCGCGCACCAGCAGGCTCACGACCACCACGAGGATCAGCGCGTGGCTGAGGGTGAAGGGACGTCGGGGCGTTCGGCCCGCCGGGCCGCGCGCGCCGAGGGCGCGCGCCGAGGGCGCCGGTGGCGACGTCCAGCGCCCGAGGAACCGGCTCATCGCGCGCGGGTCGTAGTGCTCGCGCTGGAGGACCCGCAACCAACGGGCCATCTGGGCAATCCAGGCGAGCGCGAGGGCGAGCGCCGTGAGGACGGCGAGGGCGGGGCTCACGAGCCGAGCGCCTCCTGCACCACCTCCACCAGGGCCCCGGGGGCCTCGGTCGGCACCAGGTGGCCCACGCCGGCGAGGACGCGCAGGCTCGCGCCCGCGCCCACGAGCGCCGCGGCGCGCTCGGCGACATCGACCGTGATCTCCGCGTCGAGGGCGCCCCACACGAGGCGCACCGGCACGCGTAGGTGCGCGAGCTCGTCCTCGTAGGACTCGTTGACCGACGCCACGAGCACCTCGCGCATCACCCCGCTCGCGCGCCGGTAGTCGGTCGAGCCGTGGCGCTGGCGGGCCCGCTCGAGGCGGGCCTCGTCCACCAGACCGCGCCGGGCCGCCCAGCGCACCAGCCGGTACGACCGGGGCGCGCGCACGGCCGAGGGCGTGCGCAGCACCGGCGCCCCGGTCAAGACGAGCGCGCGCACCAGCTCGGGGCGGCGCGCCGCCAGCACCGTGGCCACGGTGCCCCCGAAGGAGTGGCCGACCAGCACGACCGGCCCCTCGAGGGTGGTCTCGAGCGAGGGTCCGACGAGCTCGGCGTAGGCGCGCGCGCCTCCGGCGCGCGCGGGCGGCGCGGAGGCCCCGAAGCCCGGTAGGTCGAGCGCGATCGAGCGCACCCCCCGGTGCGCCAGCTCGCTCGCCGCCGCCGCGAAGTCGTGACCCCGACGGGCCCAGCCGTGGAGCCAGACCACGCGCACGGTCCCCTCGCCGTAGGTCTCGGCGAACAGGTCGGGGCCGAGGGCGCGCAGCACGCTCTCAGGTTAGTGACGGCGCTTCGGCGCTTCGGGTGGGGGTCACGGTCCGCCGGTAGCGTCGTGGGCACGATGAGCGACGCGGCGACCTTCGGGGCCGAGAGGCTGCTCGGGCTCACCCCGGAACAGCGCGAGGCGGTGACCTCGAGCGCGCGGCGCCTGGTCGTGCGCGCGACGGCCGGCTCGGGCAAGACCCACGTCTTGACCCTGCGGATCGAGCGGCGCGTGCTCGAGGGCGACCTCGCCCCCGACCAGGTCCTGGCCATGACCTTCACCCGCAAGGCCGGCGACGAGCTGCGCCGACGGCTCTGGCGCGCCGGGGTGCGCGACGTCGCCGCGGGCACCTTCCACCGCGCGGCCCTGTCGCTCGTCTCGCGCTACCGCGAGGACCACCACCTGCGCCCCCTCGCCCTCGAGCCCCACCGCCGGCGGCTCGTGAGCGCCCTCGCCACCCAGGCGCGCGAGGCCGGCGTCGTGGACCTCGAGGAGTGGCAGCTGCCGCGCGTCGAGCTCGAGATCGGCTGGGCCCTCAGCCAGGGACTCGGTGGCGCCGGCTACGCCAAGGCCCTGCGGCGAACCCGGCGCGAGGCCCCCCTGGCGCCGGCGGTCACCGCCGAGCTCATCGACCGCTACGTCGGGCTGTGCAAGAGCCGCAGCACCCTCGACTTCGATCTGCTCTTGGCCGAGGCCGTCGCCTTGTTGCGCGACGAGCCCGACGTGCGCGCCGCCTTCCGCCACCGCTACCGGGCCCTCTTCGTCGACGAGACCCAGGACATGAACCCCCTGCAGTTCTCCCTCCTGCGCCAGATGGCCGGCGACGACCCGGACCTGTTCTGCGTGGGCGACCCCAACCAGTCGATCTACGGGTTCAACGGGGCGAGCCCCTCGCTGATGCGCGAGATCGTCGAGACCTGGCCCGACACGGTGGTGCTCGACCTGACCCGCAACCACCGCTCCACCGCGCACATCGTCGCCGTCGCCTCCACGCTGCTCGAGCCGGGCGCGCGCGCCATCGAGCCCGCGAAGGACGACGGCGAGGTGCCCCTCGTGCGCTCCTTCGACACCGACGAGGCCGAGGCCCGGGCCGTCGTGGCGTGGCTCGTCGCGCGCCACCACGCCCAGGGCCCGTGGCGCTCGATGGCGGTGCTCGCGCGCACCAACGCCCAGCTCGAGGTCGTCGGCGCCGCCCTCGAGGCGGCCGGCGTGCCCTTCGAGCGTCGCGGGTCCGAGCACTCCCCCGCCTCGGACCTCATGGCCGAGGGGCCGCGCCGGCCCGACGAGAGCGATCGCGACGCCGTGGCCCTCTCGACGATCCATCGGGCCAAGGGACTCGAGTTCGCCCACGTCGCCGCGATCGGCTGGTCCGAGGGCCAGCTGCCCCACTACGGCGCGACGACCCCCGAGCAGCTCGACGAGGAGCAGCGCCTCGCCTACGTCGCGCTGAGCCGGGCCGAGTCGTCGCTGCTCGTGACCTGGAGCCGCGGACGCAACGACCCGCGCTTCCCCGACCGCTCGCCGAGCCGGTTCCTCGCGCCGGTCGAGGCGGCGATCGCCGCGATCGCCGCGCGCGAGGCGCCCCTCGAGGGTGAGGCGCGCCGGGCCCGCCTGCGCGCGATCCGCGCCGAGCTCGAAGAGTCGGTGCGCCGCCTCGACGAGACCGGGACTGCCCCGGGGCCCCGGGTATAGTGCGCGCGAACGGGGAGACCGCCACGCGACTGGGCGCCAACGCACTGTGGGAGACGCTGCGCGCCGGCGGTGTCGCGGCCTGCTTCGCCAATCCCGGCACTTCCGAGATGCACCTCGTGGCGGCCCTCGACGACGACCCCGGCGTGCGCGCGATCCTCGTCCTCGCCGAGCCGGTCGCCACCGGCGCGGCCGACGGCTTCGCGCGCGTGACGGGCCGGGCGGGCGCCGCCCTCGTGCACCTGGGGCCCGGCCTCGCCAACGGCTGGAGCAACCTGCACAACGCGCGTCGCGCCCACTCCCCGGTCCTCGCCCTCGTGGGCGACTTCCCCGACCGTCACCGCGCGCTCGACCCGCTGCTCGCGAGCGACCTCGACGGCCTGGCCGCCTCGGTCGGCGGGTGGTACCGGCGCGCCCTGTCGGGCGCGACGCTCGGCACCGACGCGGCCGACGCCCTGCGCGCCGCCTACGGCCCGCCGGGACGCCCGGTCGTGCTCGCGGTCGCCTCCGACGCCGCCGGGCGGGCCTGTGACGAGCCGGTCGCCGCGATCGCCCCGCCCGCGCCGCGTCCGGTCGAGACCGCCACCGTCGAGGCCGCGGCGCGCGCGTTGGGACCACGCACGGCCCTGCTGCTCGGGGGGGCCGCTCTCACCCGTCGGGGACTCGAGCTCGCGACCCGGGTCGCGGCGGCGCGCGCAGCGCGCCTGCTCATGGAGCCCTTCCCGGCGATCGTCGACCACGGGGCCGGCGCGACGACCCTCGAGCGGGTCAACTACGTCCCCGAGTTCGCCCAGGCCCAGCTGGCCGAGGTCGACGAGCTCATCCTCGTGGGGACGCGCGAACCGGTCGGACCCTTCGACTACGAGGGCGTGGCCGGCCGGTTGGTGCGCGAGGACGCCCGGGTCACCACCCTCGCCGCCCCCGGCGAGGACGCCCTCGGCGCCCTCGAGGCCCTGGTGGAGCGTCTCGGGGCGCCCCCGGTCGGGTTCGCCCCGCTGGGGCCGCCGCCGGCGCCCACCGGGGCGCTCACCCCCGAGTCCCTCTGCGCGGCGGTGGGCGCCACGCTGAGCGAGGGGACGGTCGTCGTCGACGAGTCGATCACCTCGGGGCTGCACCTCTTCGAGGCGACGAGCGCGTCGCCGGCCCACCGCATCACCACGCTCACCGGCCACGCCCTGGGCTACGGGCTGCCCTGCGCCCTGGGGGCGGCCGTGGGCTCGGCGGGCCGGGTGCTGGCCCTCGTGGCCGACGGCTCCTTCTGCTACAGCGCGCCGGCGCTGTGGTCGATGGCCCGCGAGGGCCTCGACGTGACCGTCGTCGTCCTGGTGAACCGGCGCTACGCCATCCTCGAGTGGGAGCGCCACCGCCTCGGGTCGATGGCCGAGGGCTCGGCCAGCGCGTCGTTGATGGACCTGTCGCGCCCCGACCTCGACTACGTCGCGCTCGCCCAGGGCTTCGGGGTGCCGGCCACCCGGGCGACGACGGCCGAGGCGCTCGTCGAGCGCCTCGTCGCGGCCGCCGGCGAACCCGGACCCCACCTCGTCGAGGCGGTGTTCGCGCCGCGCTAGAGGTCGAGTTCGACCACCACCGGCGCGTGGTCCGAGGGTTTGGTCCCCTTGCGCGCGTCGCGGTCGACGTAGGCGGCGCGCACCCTCGGCGCGAGGGCGGCGTCGAGGTAGACGAGGTCGATGCGCATCCCCCAGCCCCGGTGGAAGGCGCCCCCGCGGTAGTCCCACCACGTGAAGCACGGCTCGTCGGGGTGCACGCAGCGCACCGCGTCCACCAGACCGGTCGCCTCGAGAGCCTCGAGGGCCCGTCGCTCGGGGCCGCTCACGTGGGTCATCCCCTCGAGCGCGCCCGGGTCCCAGACGTCGCGGTCGGCCGGGGCGACGTTGAAGTCACCGCCGATAAGCACCGGGACCGAACGGTCCCGCGCGGCGAGGAGCCCGCGCAGCTCCTCGAGCCAGGCCAGCTTGTAGGCGTAGTGGGGGTCGTCGAGGGCCCGACCGTTGGGGACGTAGCAGGAGTAGACCCGCAGCCCCCCACACGTCGCCCCGACCAGGCGGGCCTCCCCGTCGCTCAACCCGCGGACCACCTCGTCGAGCCCCACCCGCGACACCACGGCCACGCCGTTCCACTGGCCCTGTCCGACGTGGGCGCCCTCGTAGCCGAGGTCGGCGAACGCCGAGGACGGAAAGGCTTCGTCGCGCAGCTTCGTCTCTTGGACGAGCAGCACGTCCGGCCCGTTCGCCGCGAGCCACTCGAGCACGCGTTCGAGGCGCGCGTTGAGCGAGTTGACGTTCCAGGTGGCGACCCTCACGGCCGATCGGCCAGCACGAAGAGGAGCTCGCACTCCGCGGCGAGCGCGCCCGCGACGCTGGCCCGGCCCGCGCCCCGCCCGCCGCGCGCCGACAGCCGCGACATCGTGCACTCGAGCTCCACGGTGTCGCCCGGGACGACCTGACGGCGGAACCGGGCCCGCTCGATCCCCCCGAAGAGGGGCAGTCGGCCCGCGTAGCGGGGATCGGCGAGCACCGCTACCGCGCCGCACTGGGCGATCGACTCGAGGAGCAAGACCCCGGGGGTCACCGGCATCCCCGGGAAGTGACCGGTGAAGAACCACTCGTCCCCGCGCAGGGTCCAGCGGCCCGCGGCCGACACACCGGGCTCGATGCGGGTCATCGCGTCGAGCAGGAGGAAGGGCGGGCGATGCGGCAACCAGTCCAACGGGTCGAGGGAGGGGGTGCTCACGCCAGGGCCAGCTCCGCGATCCGTCGCTCGGGGTCGACCGCCACCAACCGGAAGCCCCGTCGTTCCCCCCGACTCAAGACGTCGCGGGCCCGCGCCGGGGGCGGCGAGCCGAGCGACGCCGTCGGCGCGTAGCACTCGACGCGGCCACCGCCGCGCACCTCCACCGTGACGACCGCGCCGTGGGAGGTAAAGGTGACGACCTCGCCGGTGAGTCGCCCGCCGATTCGGTGGGCGGCGAGGAAGCGGGTGAACTCCGGCTCGGGGTTCACCGGGTGACGACCGCGCCGCAGCGCCACGGCCGGCTCGGGGGTCGGCTCGGGGGGCGCCGGGGCGACCCTCTTCGCGGCGCGCTTGGTCGTCGGCGAGGGCGTCGGCGCGGGTCGGGGCGCCGCGGATGGAGTCGCTTTGGCGGCGCGCTTGGCCGGGGCCTTGGCCACGGGGACCGGAGCCTTCGCGGTCGCCTTCTTCGCGGCGCGCTTGGCCGGGGGCTCGGGTGGAGCCAGGACCGCGGCGGCCTTCTTCGCCTTGGTGACCGGTGCGGCCTTGGCGAGGGGTCCCGCCTTGGCGGCGGAGCGGGTCCGGGCGGGGGGCTCGACCACGGTCGTCGGCTCGGCCTTGGTCGCCCGGGC
>JAKABC010000054.1 GCA_021802025.1 Actinomycetes bacterium | reverse complement strand
GCCCGCCGCACCAGGGCGAGGAGGCGCTTCTTGTCCGCGGCCGTCAGCGCCGTGACCGCGTAGGCGGTCGGCCAGAGGTGGCCCTCGTCGAGGTGCGCGGCCTCTTGGAAGCCGATGGTGGCGTAGCGCACCTTGAACTTGGCGGCGCTCTGGAAGAAGACCACGACCCTGCCCTCGTCGTTGGCGTACGCGGGCATCCCGTACCACGTCTTGGGCCGCAGCGTCGTGTGACGGGTCACCAGCTCGTCGAGCGTCTCGGCCAGCTCGCGGTCGCGTCCGGTCATCTCGGCGATCGCCGCCCGGCAGGCGGCCGCCTGGTGCGCGCCCTGGGCCGCCGCCCTGGCCTCGGCCAGCGCGGCGCGCATCGCCGCGCGCTCCTCTTTGGAGAACGCCGCCACGTCCCCTCCCCTCGTCGGGCTACCGCGTGGCGCCCGCGACGCGCGGGTCCCTAGGCGACCGGCTCGCCGGTCGCCTCGTCGTCGGGCTCGTCGCCGGGCGCCGCGACCGCGGCGTCCTCAGCGGGGCCCTCACCCTCGACCCCCAGGTCGGCCCAGGCGGCCTGGCCCTCGGACTCGGGGGTGAACTCGCCGTACTCGAGGTGGCCGATGTAGTTGCCCTCCTCGTCGTAGGCGTGGCTGCCGAAGGCCTCGCGGTACTCCTCGGAGACCTCACCGCCCTCGGCGGCCTGCTTGATCGACAGGCTGATGCGGCGCCGCCCGGTGTCGAGTTCGATGATCTTGACCCAGAGCTCCTCGCCCATCGTGACGACCTGCTCGGGCGACTCGACGTGGTGGGCGGCCATCTCCGAGATGTGCACCAGTCCCTCGATGCCGTCGCCGACCTGGACGAAGGCCCCGAAGGGGACGAGCTTGGTGACCCGACCGTAGACGAGTTGGTTGACGGCGTGGGTGTCGGCGAAGACCTGCCAGGGGTCGGACTGGGTGGCCTTGAGCGAGAGCGAGATGCGCTCCTTGGCGAAGTCCACGTCGAGGACCTCGACGTCGACCTCGTCGCCGACCGAGACGACCTGGCTCGGGTGGTCGATGTGCTTCCAGCTGAGCTCGCTCACGTGGATGAGTCCGTCCATCCCGCCGAGGTCGACGAAGGCGCCGAAGTTGACGACCGAGCTCACGACGCCGTGGCGGCGCTCCCCGGGCTTGAGGTTGGCGAGGAAGTCCCCGCGCTGCTCCTTCTGGGTCTCCTCCAGCCAGGCTCGACGGCTGAGCACCACGTTGTTGCGGTTGCGGTCGAGCTCGATGATCTTCGCCTCGACGGTCTTGCCGATGTAGGGCTGGAGGTCGCGCACGCGGCGCAGCTCGACGAGCGACGCCGGCAAGAAGCCGCGGAGGCCGATGTCGACGATGAGACCACCCTTGACGACCTCGATGACGACGCCCTTGACGACCTCGTCTTTGGTCTTGAGCTCCTCGATGGTGACCCAGGCCTTCTCGTACTGGGCCCGCTTCTTCGACAGGACGAGGCGGCCCTCCTTGTCCTCTTTCTGCAGGACCAGGCACTCGACGCGCTCGCCCAGGCTGACGATCTCCGAGGGGTCGACGTCGTTGCGAATCGAGAGCTCGCGCGCCGGGATCACCCCCTCGGACTTGAAGCCGATGTCGAGCAGCACCTCGTCGCGGTCGATCTTCACCACGGTGCCCGCGACCAGGTCGCCGTCGTCGAACTCGAGGACGCTGTCGCCCACCAGGGCGGCCAGGTCGGCGTCGGGGAGGTTGTCCTCGGTGACCGCGCGAGGGACGTACACGCCCTGTTCGTCGAAGGCGCCCATCGGCTGGGCGGAGAGGAGGCCGGCGGAATCGCTCATCGCCATACTTTCGGTTGACCACACCGGGGTCTGACTAGGGGACGCGGGGCGGGCCTCCGGTGTCGGCCCGACGGACGAGCCTAGCACCTACTCCTTGGCGACCGCCCAGTTGTCGCCCCAGGCGAGGCTCACCTCGAGCGGCACGCTCAAGGTGGCGGCGTGTTCCAGGCTGTCGCGCACGATCTCTTCGACGGCCTCGCGCTCGGCGCCCGGCGCCTCGACGAGGACCTCGTCGTGGACCTGCAGGACGAGGCGGGCCTCGAGCCCGGCGCCGGTGAGGGCGCGGTCGAGACGCACGAGCGCGGACTTAAAGACGTCGGCGGCCAGCCCCTGGATGCCGGCGTTCAGCGCCTGACGCTCGGCGGCCTGGCGCTGGGCGCCGACGGCGGTGGCCAGGTCGGGGAAGGGCCGGATCCGGCCGAACTCGGTGCGCGAGTAGCCCTGGGCGCGGATCTCGCGGATCGTGTCGTCCATGAAGCGTCGCAGGCTCGGGAAGCCCTCGAAGTAGCGCTCCATGACGGCCCGCGCCTCGCCGACCGGGATGCCCAGGCGCTGGCTGAGCCCGAAGGCCTCCATGCCGTAGGCGAGCCCGTAGGAGACGGCCTTGGCCTGTTCGCGCTGCTCGTGGGTGACCCGCTCGGGCGCCACGGCGAAGACCGAGGCCGCAATGGCCCGGTGCACGTCCTGGTGGCGGGCGAAGGCGTCGAGCAGCCCCTCGTCCTGGGAGAGGTGGGCGAGGATTCGCAGTTCGATCTGGTTGTAGTCGGCCACGCACAGCGCCCAGCCCTCGCGCGCGACGAAGGCGTAGCGCAGCCGGCGACCCTCGGGGGTGCGCACCGGGATGTTCTGCAGGTTGGGGTTCTCCGAGGAGATTCGCCCGGTGCGCGCGACGAGCTGGTTGAACGTGGCGTGGATGCGGCCGTCTTGAGCCACGGCGTCGATCAGCGGGGTGCCGTAGGTGCTGCGCAGCTTCTCGACCTCGCGGAAGCGCAGGATCAGCGACACCACCGGGTGGGCGTCGGCGATGGCCTCCAGGGTGGCGGCGTCGGTCGAGAAGCCGGTCTTGATCCGCTTGCCCCGGGGCAGGCCCAGTTCGTCGTAGAGCACGACCTGGAGCTGCTGGGGCGAGTTCACCTTGAAGGGGTGGCCGGCCTGCGCCTGGATCCGCGCGTCGAGCTCGGCGGCCTCCGCGGCGAACTCCTCGGCGATCGTGCGCAGCATCGCCGCGTCCACGCGGATCCCGCGCGCCTCCATCCGTCCGAGCACCCCGACGAGGGGCAGCTCGATCTCGCGGTAGACCCGCCCGAGATCCCAGCGCTCGACCTCGCCGGCGAGGGCGTCGCGCAGCCGCGCCGCCTGGGCGGCCGCGCGCGCGAGCTCACCGTCGCCCTGGCCGAAGAGGGTCGGCGCTTCGCCGGCCGGTTCGCCCAGGTAGCGCTCGGCCACCTCGGCGAGTCCGTAGTGTCCACTCACCGCGTCGACCAGGAAGGCCATCACCGCCGTGTCGTCGACCGGATCGTCGAGGGCGACCGCCAGCTCGCCCGCGCGTCGGTAGAGCGCCTTCACGTCGTGTCCGACGACGCGCCGACCGACGAGCGCCTCGAGCGCCTCGTCGAGGTCGCCCACCCACTCGACGGCCCGCGTGGGGTCGACCAGGGCCGCCCGTCCCGCGCCGAGGGCGACCGCCAGCTCGCCTTCGCCCTCGAGCACCTCGGTGAGCTCGACCGTGCGCGCGGCTCGCGCGGGGGGACGCGGCGCGCTCTCCGGGCTGGTCGGAGCCGCCCCGTCGACCGGCTCGCCGAGGAGTCCCTCACGCATCAGCCGTTCGAGACGGGTGCGCACCGTGTGCAGCTCGTAGCGCTCGGTGAAGGCGAGGAACGCCTCGCGCCGCCAACCGCCCAGGTGCAGGTCGTCGAGGGTCGCTTCGAGCGGCACGTCGCGCACCAGTCGCATCACCGCGGCGTTGTTGCGCGCGCGCGCCTCGAAGGCCGCGAGGTTCTCGCGCAGCTTGGGCGTGAGCTCGCCGAGGTGCGCGTAGATCTCGTCGAGGTCGCGGTACTGGGCGAGGAGCTTCGCCGCGGTCTTCTCCCCCACCCCGGGCACGCCGGGGAGGTTGTCCGAGGTGTCCCCGCGCAGGGCCGCGAGCAGCGGGTAGCGCTGGGGCTCCACGCCGCAGCGCTCGACGATGCCGGCCTCGTCGTAGAGCGAGTAGTCCGAGACCCCGCGCCGGTTGTAGAGCACCCGGACGTAGGGGTCCTCGACGAGCTGGAAGGTGTCGCGATCGCCCGAGACCACGATCACCGGTCGACCCGCGTCGCGGGCCCGCGTGGCCAGTGTGGCGAGCACGTCGTCGGCCTCGAAGGAGGGGACCCCGAGCACCGGGATGGCCAGGCACGCACAGAGGTCGCGGATGAGGTCGAACTGGGGTTCGATCTCGGGCGGGGTGGCGGCGCGACCGCCCTTGTAGTCCTCGGTCAACGCGTCACGGAACGTCCCGCCGGGCAGGTCGAAGGCCACCGCCAGCGCGCGGGGCCGGTGGTCGGCCACGAGGGAGGCCAGCATCGAGGCGAAGCCGTGCAGGGCGTTGGTGATCAACCCCGAGGACGTCTGGATGTCGGTGGGCAGCGCGAAGAAGGCCCGGAAGGCCAGGCTCATCCCGTCGAGCAGGAGGTAGGGCCTTTGGTCGGGCCCCTCAGCCAACGAACTCGCCCTTCAAGATCCGCTGGGCCACGTCGCGCATCCGGGTGCGCCCGCGCATGGCCGACTGCTGGATGACCTCGAAGGCCGTGGGCTCATCGAGGCCCCGTTCGGCCATCAGCCGCTCCTTGGCGCGCTGGACGATCTCGCGGGTCTCGATCTTGTCCTCGGCCCGCTGGGTCGCCTCGTCGTCGGCGGGCGCGTCGCTCGGGTCGAGCAGCGCGGCCAGCTTGGGCAGGATCTCGCTCGAGCGGAAGGGCTTGACGAGGTAGGCCGAGACCCCCGCGTCGCGCGCCGCCTCGATGAGGCTGCGCTGGCTGAAGGCGGTGAGCAGCACCACGACCGTGCCCGATCCGGCGACGCGCCGGGCCACCTCGATCCCGTCGAGGCCGGGCATCTTCACGTCGAGCAGCGCCAGGTCCGGGCGGTGCTCGGTGATGAGGGCCAGCGCGTCGTCGCCCCGGGCCGCCTCACCGACCACCTCGTAGCCGTCGTCTTCGAGGATCTCTTTGAGGTCGAGCCGGATGATCGACTCGTCGTCGGCTATGACCACTCGCTTGCCCATCGTCACCCTTCGGGAGTCCACACGCGCAACAACTCGTCACGCGCTCGCACCAGGGCGCTCACCTCGAGGGCGCGGCGCTCGAGCTCGGCTGTGGCGACACTGACCTGACGCGAGAGCTCATCGTATTCCTTGGCCTGCAGGGGCGTCTCGGACACCAGGGCGCGGATGCGCGCCTCGTCGAGGTCCTCGCGCCACTTGGCCACCTGCTCGTCCAGCACGGCCACGCTCTCGCGGGCCGCGACCAGGCGGCGCTGGATGTCCTCGAGGCGACGCCGCTGCGCCACGGATCCCACGGGGTGAGTCTACGGTGCGCCCCTCAGACCTCGAGGGCCGTGGCGTCGGCCCGCGCCGTCGGCGCCGGCCACAGGCCCACGGAGCCCTCGACGCGGTCCACCTCGCTGGGGCCCGCGACGGCCACCTCGCCGACGTCGCTCGGTTCGTCGAACGCGTGGGCCACCAGCGTCCGGTGGAAGGTACGGGCGTAGGGCGACTCGAAGAAGCCCCCGAGGTACGGGGTCAGCTCGAGCTCGTGCGCTCGGGCGACGAGGCTGAGGGTCTGGGCTAGTCCCGCGACCCGGGGGGGCTTCACGCAGACCAGTCGCGCCGCGCCGTAGCGGGCGATGGCGCGCAGGTCACCGGCCGTGCGCACACCCTCGTCCAGGCTGACCGCGACGCCGAACTCGTCGAGGCGCGCCGCCAGTCGGGCCGTCTCGATGAGATTGCCCGGGGCGAAGGGCTGCTCCACGGCCACCACCCGGGCGCGACGGGCGACCTCGGCGACCCGGGCGAGCACGTCCTCAGCGTCGAGCGCGGTCGCGTTGTAGTCGAGCAGGACCGGCACCCCGAGCGCCTCGAGGCGTTCGGTCGCCTCGGGGGCGAGCGGTCCCGGCGCGCACTTGGCGCGTACGCGCGCGACGCCGGTCGCGACCCGCCACGGCTCGCCCGAGAGCAGCGAGACGGTGGCCGTGGGGCGCACCTCGTAGCGCGCCGGCCAGAGCTCGACGAGCGAACGATCGCTCGCGCGTAGTTCCCGATCGAGCAGGGCCATCTCGACGAGCGCCGCCGCCGCGCGCGACGCCGGGGTGCCGTCGACGACCGCCCCCACGCGCCACCACGGGGCGGCGCCGTCGCGAGCGATCCACTCGCGCACTCGCGTGAGCGCGAGCGACGTCGCCGTCACGACCTCGTCGAGCCCGGGGTCGCCGTTCAGGGGACGCGGCTGGGGCGCGACCTCGCCGAAGCCGCGCACCCCGTCGAGCTCGAGCTCGAGGTAGAGCCGCGGGCGCGACGCGTGGGTCTGGGCGCCGCCCGCCACGGCGTCGCGCAGCGCGACCTCCGTGCGGTAGACGCGAGCTCTCACCGCCGTCACCCTAGGGTGAACTGGTAGCGTGATCCGACGGCCCGGATGGCGGAATCGGTAGACGCGGAGGCCTCAAAAGCCTTTACTCGAAAGGGTGTGTGGGTTCGAGTCCCACTCCGGGCACGAACCGCGACCCACGACGCGCCACCCTCGCACTCTTCTAGGCTCGCCCACCGTGGGAGACACGCCGAACACCCGGGTCGTGACCATGCTCTACGTCGGCGACGTGACCCGCGCCCGCGACTTCTACCGCGACGTCCTCGATCGGGAGCCGACCATGGACGCGGGCTCCTACGCCGAGTTCACGTGGGGCAACCTCGTGCTCGGACTGCGCGCGCGCGACAACGCCGTCCGCCAGTTCGCCGGGCGGGTCGCCTCGTCGCCCGGGCCCGTCGCTCAGCAGATCACGGTCGAAGTCACCGACCCCGACGGCCTCCTCGCCCGAGCCCGCGCGCACGGCGCCGAGCTCGTCCAGCCCCCGACCGACCAGCCCTGGGGGATGCGCTCGGCGGCCTTCCTCGATCCCGACGGCCACCTCGTCGAGGTCTGCGCGCCCCTCAACTAAGCCCCGCGCGGCCGCGACCCCCCGATCCGCCCGAGGGGCGCTGTTAGCGTGGTCGTGATGGTCGGGTCAGCCCCACGCTTCGCCGAGGACGTCGTCGCCCTCTTCCCCGGTCAGGGCTCGATCAGCGCCGGCGCGGGGGCCCCGTGGCGCGCGAGCGAGCACTGGTCCCTCGTCGCCGAGGTCTCCGACGCCGCCGGCGTCGACGTGGCCCGTCTGCTGCTCGACGCCGACGACGACGAGGTCGTGCGCACCGACCACGCCCAGCTGGCCACGTTCGCGCTCTCGCTCGTCGGCTACCGACACCTCGTCGCCGGCGGGGTTCGGCCCCGCTACCTCCTCGGCCACAGCCTCGGCGAGTTCAGCGCTTTGGTGGCCGCGGGCCTCCTCACCCTCGACGAGGGCGCTCGCCTGATCGCGGTGCGCGGATCGGCGATGGCCCGCGCGGCCCGCGAGGTCCCCGGCTCGATGGTCGCGCTCATGGGCGGCGACGACGAGGCCCGCGCGGCCCTCACGACGCTCGAGGGCGTGTGGGTGGCCAACGTCAACGGCGACCAACAGGTGGTCGTGAGCGGCACCCGCGAGGGCCTCACCGACCTGCTCGCGCGCCACCGGGACCTCGGCTGGCGGCGCGCGACGGCTCTGCCCGTGGGCGGCGCCTTCCACTCCCCGCTGATGGCGCCGGCCCAGGACGACCTCGACGCGGCGCTCACCCGGGCCACGTGGGGGGACACCGAGCACGTCGTCGTCGCCAACGTCGACGGGCGGCCCCACGGCGACCCGGGCGAGTGGCGCGACCTGCTCTCGCGCCAGCTGACCTCGCCGGTGCAGTTCCTCGAGGCGACCCTCGCCCTGCCCACCACGGTGCGCGTCACGATCGAGATGCCGCCCGGGTCCGTCCTCACCGGACTCACCAAGCGCATCCGCGCCTTCGACCAGCAGTACGCACCGGCCGACCCGGCCGAGATGGGAGCGATCGTCCCGTGAGTCGACACGTCATCGTCACCGGCGCCAGTCGCGGCATCGGCGCGGCCATCGCTGAGCACTTCGTCGCCCTGGGCGACCGGGTCGTCGGCCTCTCGCGTAGCGGGGTCGCCCCCGAGGGGTGCGCCGACGCGCTGAGCGTCGACGTCGCCGACGCCGACGCGGTCAGCGCCGCGGTCAAGGCCAGCGTCGAGCGCTTCGGGCCGGTCGAGGTGATGGTCGTAAACGCCGGGGTCACCCGCGACGGTCTCGCCCTGCGCATGAGCGACGAGCAGTGGCGTGACGTGCTCGCCACCGACCTCGACGGGGCCTTCTACTGCGCGCGCGCCGCCCTCTCGTCGATGGTGCGCAACCGTCGCGGGTCGATCGTCTTCATCGGGTCCGTCTCGCCGTTCATGGGCGTGCCCGGACAGGCCAACTACGCCGCCGCCAAGGCCGGCCTGGTCGGGATGGCCCGTTCGCTGGCGACCGAGGTCGCCTCGCGCTCGGTCACGGTCAACGTCGTGGCGCCCGGTCTGATCGACACCGAGATGACCGTCGACCTCGCCTCGCGTGAGGCGATGACCGCGCGCATCCCCCTCGGCCACGCCGGTGCACCGGCCGATATCGCCGGTGTCGTGGGGTTCCTCGCCAGTAACCACGCGCGCTACATCACCGGCGCCGTGATCGTGGTCGACGGGGGCCTCTCACTCGGCCACTAGGGCGCGGCGCGTGCGTCGGCCCCAGTACCATGGGTCGACCAACACGGAGGAACAACAGACCATGGACCGCGAGGCAGCCTTCCAGAAGTTCAAGGACGACACCGTTGAGGTGTTGGCCGTGGACCCGTCGCAGGTGACCCCCGAGGCGTCGTTCGGCGACGACCTCGGCGCCGACAGCCTCGACCTGGTCGAGCTAGTGATGGCGCTGGAGGAGACCTTCGGCATCGAGGTGGCCGAGGACGAGCTCAAAGAGATCAAGACCGTCGGCGAGGCCTTCGAGCTCATCTACGCCAAGCTGTAGTGCGCGTCGGGCTCACCCCTACCGGACCCCTCGACGGTCGACGGGTGGCGGTGACCGGCATCGGCGCGTTGTCCTGCGCGGGCGTGGGCGTCGACGCGCTCTGGTCGGCGCTGTTGCGACCCGAGGCCCCCGCCTCGATGGCGATCGCCCCCTTCGACGCGTCCCACCTGGGTGGACCCAAGGAGCTGCGCCGACTCGACCCCTTCACCCTCTACGCCCTCATGGCCGCCGACGAGGCGTGGCGCCAGAGCGGCCTCGAGGGTCCGCTGCTCGACGGCGGCAGCGTCGTCACGACGGGCATCGGGGGGCTCCAGACGGTGCTCGACCAGGTCGGGGTCCTCACCAGCAAGGGACGCGACCGCGTCTCGCCCTTCATGGTGCCGATGATGATGCCCAACGCCGCCACCGCGGCGGTCTCGATGCGCTTCGGCCTGGGCGGGCCGGCCGAGACCGTGACCACGGCCTGCGCGGCCGGGACCCACGCGGTGGGCAACGGGGCGCGCCTCGTGGCGACGGGCCGCTGCCCCGTGGTGCTCGCCGGCGGCGCCGAGGCCGTCATCGTCGAGATCGCCGAGGCCGGCTTTCGCAACATGACGGCCCTGTCCACCCGGGGCGTCTCACGGCCCTTTGACGTCGAGCGTGACGGCTTCGTTATGGGCGAGGGCGCCGGGGTCCTCGTGCTCG
>JAKABC010000053.1 GCA_021802025.1 Actinomycetes bacterium | reverse complement strand
CGTCCCCACAGGCGAAGACGGGGGTCGCCCCGGTCGCGGGCACCCGCCACTGCTCGTCGACGCGCAAGGTGGCGCGCTCGGTGGTGTGCGCACTCCCGCCCAGGCCCAGAGGGTCGAGCTCGGGCCCGACGAAGCCGGCCGCGATGAGGACGAGGTCACAGGTCATCTCGAACTCCTCGTCGAGGCGCTGGTCGCGGGCGCGCAGGGCCCGCACGCGCCCCGGGCCCATGAAAGCGAGGGTCTCGGTGGCGAAGCGGCGACTCCCGCCCTCGGCGTGGGCCGAGGTGGTCTTAAAGACCCGGGGCATCGTCGGCCAGGGTTGGTCGGCCGGCCGCTCGTCGGGGGGTCGGTCCATGATCTCGAACTGGGTGACCGAGGCCGCGCCCTGACGGTGTGCCGTGCCCAGACAGTCGGCGCCGGTGTCGCCCCCGCCCAGGATCACGACGTGTCGACCCGCGGCGTCGAGGGGCGAGGGGTGCCCCTCGGCGAGGGAGCGGGTCGCCGCCTCGAGATACGCCATGGCCGTCACCACGCCCGAGAGGTCGGCCCCGGGCACCTCGATCATGCGGGGCCGGGTGGAGCCGATCGCCAGCACCACGGCGTCGGCGTCGGCGGCCACCGCCTCGAGGCTCGGGCCGCCCGCGCCGACCGCCACCCCGCAGCGAAAGACGACCCCCGCGTCGCGAAGGATCGCGAGGCGGCGCTCGAGCACGCGCTTTTCGAGCTTGAACTCGGGGATGCCGTAGCGCAGGAGGCCCCCGGGGGCGTCGGCGCGCTCGAGGACCTCCACCGCGTGGCCGACGGCGCGCAGCTGGGCGGCCGCGGCCAGTCCCGCCGGGCCCGAGCCGACCACGACGACGCGCCGGCCCGTCTCGGCCGCAGGGGTCGCCGCCACGGGCAGGCCCCGGGCGAAGGCGTGTTCGGCGACCTCGTACTCCAGGCGCTCGATGGTCACCGGCTCGTCGCCGAGGCCGAGCACGCAGGCCGACTCGCACGGCGCGGGGCAGAGTCGCCCGGTGAACTCGGGGAAGTTGTTGGTCGCGAAGAGCTGCTCGGCCGCGCGGACCCAGTCGCCCCGGTAGGCGCCGTCGTTAAAGACCGGGATCCGGTTGCCCAGCGGACAGCCCTGGGTGCAGAAGGGGATCCCGCAGTCCATGCAGCGCGCGGCCTGGGTCGAGACCTCCTCGTCACTCTGGGGCTCGTAGACCTCGTGCCAGTCGCGCACGCGCACCGGTATCGGACGAAGCCGCGGTCCCCGCCGGGGGTGCTCGAGGAAGCCGGTCGGGCTACCCACCGCGCGCCCCGTCCCGGGCTCGTTGGTACTCCGAGGTCTCGACCCGCACGAAGGCCTGGCGGGCGCAGCGCCACTCGTCGAGCAGGATCGCCGCCCGGGTCGAGCCCGTCTCCTCGCGGTAGCGCTCCAGCAGGGCGTGCACGAAGGCGTCGTCGTCGGCCTCGAGGGGGTCGAGCTCGTAGACCCCGGCGGCGAGGTGGTCGTGGATCGTCCCCTCGGGGTCGTAGAGGTAGAGCGTGCCGCCCGACATGCCGGCCGCGAGGTTGCGCCCGGTGGGCCCGAGGATGACCACGACTCCCCCGGTCATGTACTCACAGGCGTGGTCCCCGGTGCCCTCGACCACGATGGTGGCCCCGGAGTTGCGCACGCCGAGTCGCTCGCCCACGATCCCGCGCACGAAGACCTCCCCGGCGGTGGCGCCGTAGGCGACCACGTTGCCGGCGATCACGTGGTCGTGCGCGACGAAGGGCGCGCGCGGGTCCGGCCGCACCACGACGCGCCCGCCCGACAGGCCCTTGGCCACGTAGTCGTTGGCGTCCCCGACCAGGCGCAGCGTGAGACCGGCGGGGATGAACGCGCCCAGGCTCTGACCGGCCGAGCCGGAGAGCTCGATCACCACGTGGTCGTCGTCGAGCGTGCGGGGCCCGAGCGCGCGCGTGAGGGCGCTGCCGGTGAGGGTCCCGACCGCGCGGTCGACGTTTCGCACCTCGAGCGCGAGGCGCACCGGGGTGCCCGAGAGGGCCGCGTCCACCGCCGTGGAGAGGAATCGCCAGTCGAGGGCGCCGTCGAGACCGTGGTCCTGCTTGAGGCTTTGGCGGCGCTGGTCCTCCTCGACCGCCACGAGCAGCGCCGACAGGTCCAGGTCGACGGTGGGATCGGCCGGGCGGCGCGCGCGCAGGCGTGAGACGTCGCCGATCACCTCGTCCAGAGTCCGCGCGCCCAGCGCGGCCAGGAGCTCGCGCACCTCCTGGGCGATGAACTCGAAGAAGGTCTCGACGAACTCGGGCCGACCGGTGAAGCGCTCGCGCAGGGCCGGGTTCTGGGTCGCGATGCCCACCGGGCAGGTGTCGAGGTGGCAGACCCGCATCATCACGCAGCCCGAGACGACGAGCGGGGCGGTGGCGAAGCCGAACTCCTCGGCGCCGAGCAGGGCCGCGACCACAACGTCGCGGCCGGTCTTCAGCTGGCCGTCGGTCTGCAGGACGACCCGGCTGCGCAGCCCGTTGGCGGCCAGCGTCTGGTGGGCCTCGGCGAGTCCGATCTCCCAGGGGGTGCCGGCGTGCTTGAGCGAGGTCAGCGGGGCCGCCCCGGTGCCCCCGTCGTGGCCGGAGATCAAGATGACGTCGGCGTGGGCCTTGGCGACCCCGGCGGCGATGGTGCCCACCCCGTGCTCGCTGACGAGCTTGACGTGGATGCGCGCCTCGTCGTTGGCGCACTTCAGGTCGTAGATCAGCTGGGCCAGGTCCTCGATCGAGTAGATGTCGTGGTGCGGCGGGGGCGAGATCAGTCCCACCCCCGGCGTCGAGTGACGGGTGCGGGCGATCCAGGGGTAGACCTTGGACCCGGGGAGCTGGCCGCCCTCGCCGGGCTTGGCGCCCTGGGCCATCTTGATCTGGATGTCGTCGGCGTTGACGAGGTAGCGGCTCGTCACCCCGAAGCGGCCCGAGGCGACCTGCTTGATCGCCGAACGGGTGTTGTGGCGGGGGTCGGCGACCGCGAAGCGCTCCTCGTCCTCTCCGCCCTCGCCGGTGTTCGAGCGCCCCCCCAGACGGTTCATCGCGATCGCCATGGTCTCGTGCGCCTCCTGGGAGATGGAGCCGTAGGACATCGCCCCGGTGGAGAAGCGCCGCAGGATCGCGGCCACGCTCTCGACCTCCTCGAGGGGCACCGGGTGGGCGCTCGGGACGAGCTCGAGCAGCCCGCGCAGCGTGAGCTGCTCGCGACTCTGGTCGTCGACGAGGCGGGTGTACTCCTTGAAGATGTCGTAGCGCCGCGCGCGCGTGGCGTGCTGGAGGCGCTGGACGGTGCGGGGGTTGAACAGGTGGAGCTCGCCGTCGCGGCGCCACTGGTACTCCCCGTTGTTGGCGAGCGGCTGGTCGACCGCGACGTCGAAGGCTGCCGCGTGAGTCGCGAGCACGTCGCGCGCGAGGTGCTCGAGCGTCGCCCCGCCGAGCCGGGAGGGCAGGCCCGGGAAGTAGCGGTCGAGGACGTCGCTCGACAGCCCGACCGGCTCGAAGAGCTGAGCCCCGACGTAGCTCGCGACCGTGGAGACGCCCATCTTGGACATCACCTTCACGACCCCCTTGGTGAGGGCCTTGGCGTAGCGGTAGCGGGCCTCGCGGGCTCCCGGGACGTCGAGGTCGCCGGCGGCGACGAGGGCGTCGATCGACTCGTAGGCCAGGTACGGGCAGACGGCCGACGCCCCGAAGCCGAGCAGGAGGGCGACGTGGTGGACCTCGCGCACGTCGCCGGCCTCGAGCACCAGGGCCGCGCGGGTGCGCAGTCGCTCGTCGACCAGTCGGTGGTGCACCGCCGAGGCGAGCAGCAGGCTCGGGATGGCGGCCTGGTCGGCGTTGGCGCCTCGGTCCGAGAGCAGGAGGACGGTCGCCCCGGCCCGCACCTGGGCAACGGCCTCGTCGCAGACCCTCTCGAGGGCGTCCGCGAGCCGCTCGGCGGCGCTCTCGGCGCCCCGGGCCGGGAAGAGACCGTCGAGGGGGGCGGTGCGCATGTCGCGTGCGCGAGGATGGCGCTCGATGTAGCGGATCTTCTCGAGCTCCTCGCTCGAGAGGACCGGGGAGGCGAGCACGATCTGGTGGCAGTGGCTGGGCGACTCGGTGAGCAGGTTGCCCTCGCCACCGATGACGACGCGCGTCGAGGTGACCAGCTCCTCGCGGATCGCGTCGAGGGGCGGGTTCGTCACTTGGGCGAAGAGCTGGGTGAAGTAGTCGAAGAGGCTGCGCGGGCGGGTCGAGAGGACCGGGAGGCGGGTGTCGGAGCCCATCGAGCCGAGGGGCTCCTCACCCACCTGGGCCATGGGGCGCACGATCAAGCGCAGGTCCTCCTCGGAGTAGCCGAAGGAGCGTTGGAGTTGGCGCACCGAGTCGAAGCTCGGGGTGAGCGTGGGGCCGGGTGCGACCTCGTCCAGGGAGACCTGCTGGGCCTCCAGCCACTCCCCGTAGGGCGCGCGCGCGGCGAGCGCGGCCTTGATCTCCTCGTCTCCGACGACCCGACCGTGCTCCAGGTCGACGAGGAACATCCGCCCGGGCTGGAGTCGGCCCTTGGCGACGATCTCGCCGGGATCGACCGGCAAGACCCCGACCTCGCTCGCGAAGATCACGCGCTCGTCGCGGGTGATCCAGTAGCGCGCGGGCCGCAGTCCGTTGCGGTCGAGGACGGCTCCCGCGACGCGTCCGTCGCTGAAGGTGATCGAGGCGGGGCCGTCCCAGGGCTCCATGAGCCCCGCGTGGAACCGGTAGAAGTCGCGCCGGGCCGGCTCCATGGCGCGGTGACGCTCCCAGGCCTCCGGGATCATCATCAAGACGGCGTGGGGCAGGCTCCGCCCGGCGCGCACGAGGAGCTCGACCACCTCGTCGAAGGAGGCCGAGTCGCTCATGTTCTCGGTGACGATCGGGGCGAGGTGCTCCACGTCGAGCGGCAGCGACGGACACGCCAGGGTCGACTCGCGCGCGCGCATCCAGTTGCGATTGCCCCGCACGGTGTTGATCTCGCCGTTGTGGGCGATCAGTCGGAAGGGCTGGGCGAGGTCCCAGCGGGGCAGGACGTTGGTCGAGAACCGGCTGTGGACGATGGCGACGCTCGTCTCGAGTCGCTCGTCGGACAGGTCGGTGAAGTACGCGCGCAGCTGGGGGGCCGAGAGCATCCCCTTGTAGATAACGGTCGTCGAGGAGCACGACGCGGCGTAGATCCCCCACCGGCGCTCGATCACTCGTCGGGCGCAGTAGAGGGCCCCCTCGAGATCGGTCCCGGACCCCTCGCGCCCGGCGATCAGCTGCTGGACGAAGCGCGGCTCACTCGCGGCCGAGGTGGCCCCGAGGATCGTCGAGTCGACGGGCACCTCGCGCCAGGCGAGGGAGCCGAGCCCGACCGCGGCGAGGTCGGGCTCCAGGTCCGCGAGCAGAGCGGGGACCGAGGCGTCGCGCGGGATCATCCACTGGGCGAGGCCGTAGGCGCCGCGGGCGGGCACCGCGTCACCGAACAGCGCGCGTACGAACCCGTCGGGCATCTGCAGGAGGATCCCGGCGCCGTCTCCCGAGCCGACGTCCGAGCCGGTGGCCCCGCGGTGCTCGAGGTTTTCGAGGATCGTGAGGGCGTCGCCGACGGTCTGGTGGCGCGCCCGACCGCTCAACTCGGCGACCATACCGACGCCACAGGCGTCGTGGTCGAACTGGGGGTCGTAGAGTCCTCGGGCCATGGCGTCGTCTCGGGGCAACGCTGACCCGCCGTCATCATAGCGACGGGCGAGCGCCACTCGCGAGGGTCGTACGCTGGAGGCGTGACCAGTCCGTCGCGCCGCGCCGTCGTGGTCGGTGGTGGCGTCATCGGACAGGTGAGTGCCCTCGCGCTCGCGCGCGCACACTGGCGGGTCACGGTCGTCGATCCCTCCCCCGGTCGCGGGGCGACGGTGGCGGCGGCCGGCATGCTCGCCCCCGGCGGCGAAGCCGCGCCGGGCGAGGAGGAGAACCACCGGCTCCACGACGCGGCGCTCGGGGCGTGGCGCGACCTCGTCGATGAGGTCGCCGAGACGACCGGTGAGACGATCGCGCTCCATCGCGTCGGCACCCTGGTGGTCGGGCTCGATAGCGGAGATCGCCGCCTCGTCGATCAGTACGCGGGGGTGGCCCGTGGCTACGGCGTGACGTTACGCGCGCTCGTACGCCTCGACGAGCCCGCAGCGTTCGAGGGGTTGAGCGCTCGCGTCACCCAGGGCGTGCTGGCCGAGGGCGACGCCTGGGTCGATCCCGACGAGGTGATGGCTCGGGTGCGCGCCGCGAACGAGGCCTTGGGCGTCGAGTACCGGACCGCGAGCGTGCGGCGTTGCTCGAGGGAGGGCGCGCGCGTCGTCGCCGAGGCCGACGACGGGCCCGTGGAGGCAGACCTGGGCCTGATCGCGACGGGTTCGACCGGACTTCCGGCGGGGCTCGAGGCACCCCCGTCGACCTCGGTGCGCCCCGTGCGGGGGATGACGCTGCGGGTGGTCGGACCCGAGCGCTACCACCTGCCGATGGTGCGCGCCTACGTCCACGGTCGGCCCTTCTACGCGGTGGGCCGCGCCGAGGGTTACAACGTCCTGGGCGCGAGCTCGGAGGAGTCGCCGGTGCGCGCCGTCGAACTCGGTGAGCTCCAGCGGCTCTTGCGTGACGGGCTCGAGGTCATCCCCGAGCTCGAGACGGCCGACCTCGTCGAGACGCGCGTCGGACTGCGCCCGGCGAGCGGGGACCTGCGCCCGTTCCTGGCGGACCTCGGCGGTGGCTGGTGGTGGTCGTCGGGCCACTACCGCCACGGCGTCACCCTGGCCCCGGTAGCGGCCCGACGACTGATCGACGCGGTGGGTGCGGCGTGATACGGGTGAACGGGGCGGAGCGGTCCTGGTCGGGCGGCTCCGTCGTTGACCTCGTGGCCGATCTGGGTCTTTCGGGGCGGGGTATCGCCGTCGCGATCGGCGGCGAGGTCGTCGCGCGCTCGCTCTGGGAGTCGACGGCCGTCACCGAGGGCGCCGTCGTCGAGATCGTGACCGCCGCCGCCGGCGGCTGAGGGGAGGACCATGTCGGTGAGCGAGATCGTCGAGGCACTGGATCGGCGCATCCTCGACGCGATCGAGGCGAAGGCGACCGGTGAGACCATCGCGTATCTCTGTGAGGCGCGGGCCTGGCTGACCCACCCCGACCAGCCCCACGGGACCCACCGCTCGGCCCCCTAGCCAGCGAGTAAAATCATCCGGCTACGGGCTGTGGCTTAGTTTGGTCTAGAGCGCTCGGCTGGGGGCCGAGAGATCGGGAGTTCGAATCTCCCCAGCCCGACTCAGGGGGCCGCGTGCAGCGGCCAGTCGTAGCGGCCGGGCTCCACGGGGGCGTCGCCGCGGCGCTCGAGGTAGCGGCTGAAGCTCGTCAGCCACTCCCGGTGCCACCCGGCCTGGTTCGGGGTGAGCAGATCGACGGGTGTGGCGGCGATCTCGGGGTAGCGCTCGAGGAGCCGCTCGTAGAGCTCCAGGCTCGCGGCGGCGTCCACGGCGGCGCTGTGGGCGCCCTCGAGGGTCACGCCGTAGTGGACGCACAGGTCGGTGAGGGTCCGCTTGCCCCGCCGGTAGCGGTCCAGGTGACGATCGAGGACGAGCACGTCGGCCACGGCCCCGACCCCCCGCTCGCCCAGGCTCGCTCGTCCGAGTCGACCGAGGAGGCTGTCGATCATCGTGAGGTCGTAGGCGACGTTCATCCCCACCACGATCCCGCCGTCGCGCCAGATCGCTTCCAGTCGGTCGGCCAGCGCCGGGACCGCCGAGGCGAGGTCGGGGGCGCCCGCCACCATGGCGTCGGTGATGCCGTGGACGCGAGTGGCCCCGACGGGGATCGTTCGGCCGGGGTCGATGAGGCCAGTCTCGGTGGCGGTCGGACCCGGCCCCTCACGCCAGGCGAAGGCGAACGAGACCGGCGCGTCGCCAAAGGGGTCCACCCCGGTGGTCTCGAGGTCGAAGGCGACCGCTGTTACGGCGCTCACGGTCTTGGCCCGGTCCGGGTCCGCGTGCGCCCCGGGACGTGGGTTCGTGGGCGCGGGTCCGTGGGGTGGGGTCGACGCGCTCATTGGGGTGAGGGCAGTGTACGTCGGGGTCGAGAACCCGGCTCGACCGGCCGGGCCCGGTAGGCTCGAGGGGCAAGAGGCCGGCCTGACGACCGGCGTTCGACGGGCTCCGAGCCCGCGAAAGACGTGTCGAGAGTGGGTGACTCCAACCTCGGGTTGGACCTATGCAGAAGAAGGACCCCTTCGTCCTCCGCCATCTCAGTGACGTCCAGCCGTCGCTCTGGTGGCTCGACGAAGACCCCCTGGAACCCGAGTCGCGACCCGCTCTCATCGGTGAGGTGGGGGCGGACCTGTGCGTGGTCGGCGCCGGCTACACCGGACTGTGGACGGCTCTCTTGGCCAAAGAGCGCGACCCCCAGCGAGAGGTGGTGGTCGTCGAGCAGTACGAGACCGGCGCCGGGGCGTCGGGACGCAACGGGGGCTTCTGTTCGGCGTCGCTGACCCACGGCTTCTACAACGGTCTGCGGCGCTTCCCACGCGAGATGGAGACGATCGAGCGACTGGCCCGCGAGAACCTCGACGAGATCGAACGCACCATCGAGCGCTACGGCATCCAGTGTGACTGGGAGCGCACCGGGGAGCTCACCGTGGCCGTCGCCCCGTGGCAGATGAGAGAGCTCGAAGAGCAGGCCCGGCTGCGCAACCAGATGGGCGATAGCGTCGTGGTGCTCGACGCCGAGGCCGTGCGCCGTCGCGTCCACTCCCCCTCCTACCTCGGTGGCCTCTACGACCACGACGGGACCGCCCTGGTGGACCCGGCCCGACTGGTCTGGGGGCTCGAGCGGGCCTGCATCTCGCTGGGCGTGCACATCTACGAGAACTCCCGGGTCGAGTGGCTCGAGGACGTGGACGAGGCGGTTCGCGTGCACACCCCCTTCGGGGCCGTCACGGCCGCCAAGGTGGCGCTCGCGACCAACGTCTTCCCCTCGCTCGTTCGTGCGGCGCGCAAGTACGTGGTCCCGGTCTACGACTTCGCCCTGGTGACCGAGCCACTCACGCCCGAGCAACTCGAGAGCATCGGCTGGGAGGGCCGCGAGGGTGTGAGCGACGCGGGCAACCAGTTCCACTACTACCGGCTGACCAAGGACAACTCGATCCTCTGGGGCGGCTACGACGCCATCTACCGGTTCCGGGGCAAGGCCCAGCGCGAGTTCGAGTTCAACCCCGAGACCTACTACCGCCTGGTGCGCCACTTCCTCACGACCTTCCCCCAACTGGCCGGGATCAAGTTCACCCACTCCTGGGGCGGTTCGATCGACACCTGCACGCGCTACTCGCCCTTCTGGGGCACCGCGCACGCCGGCAAGGTCGCCTACGTCATGGGCTTCACCGGCCTCGGGGTCGCCTCGACGCGCTTCGGGGCCGCCACGATGCTCGACCTGCTCGACGAGCTCGACACCGAGCGCACGCGGCTCTCGATGGTGCGCAAGAAGCCCTGGCCGTTCCCGCCCGAGCCTCTGCGCTGGGTCTTCATCCGGCTCACCCAGCGCTCCATCCGCCGCGCCGATGAGAACGCCGGGAGGCGCAACCTGTGGTTGCGCCTCCTCGACGCGCTCAAGATGGGCTTCGACTCCTAGTCCGACTACTCCTCGACGCCCTGGGCCATGAGGTCGGCGATCGAGTTCACGACCGTGGGGTCGGTGAGGGTCGTCACGTCGCCCAGGGGACGGTTCTCGGCCACGTCGCGCAGCAGTCGGCGCATGATCTTGCCGGACCG